>JBBSNQ010000001.1:0-27975 GCA_038232575.1 Solirubrobacterales bacterium
GATCGCGACGTCGTCCCAGCCCTTCTGGCCGAACACGATCCGCTCGCAGCTGTCGAGGTCGGTGCCGGTGAGGTAGAGCTCGCGCGAGAGCTTGCGGAAGTCGTTGGTGCGGTCGGGGTCGCCGAGCACGCGCTCCATGTAGCGCTCCATGCGCCGCCCGTCGTAGAAGCCGGACGGCAGGCCGTCGGCCAGCTCGAGCGCCAGGTCCATCACCGAGACGGAGCCGAGGTTGGCGAGCAGGGAGCGCGCCACTCCGAGCATGCGCAGCGGCATCAGCGCCATGCTGCGGGCCAGCTCGAGGTAGCTCGGCGCCAGCACCGTCCCCATGTTGACCTCGCCCATCGGCGTCGGCACGCGCTGATTGAGCACGCGCATCATCTGCTCGGGCGTGACCCCGTTGGCGGCCATGCTCGCCAGCACCGAGCCGACGCTCGTCCCAACGTAGACGTCGAACTCGTTGATCGTGCGGTCGACGAAGAGGAGGTCGAACGCGCGCAGCGCCCCGACTTCGTAGACGCCGCCGGTCACGCCGCCACCGCCCAGCACGAGGGCGGTGTGCGGGCCGCGCCCGCGCCGGCGCCGCCGAGTACCGCCGCCGCCCGGGGCGCGCTTCCGTGGCTTCTCCAGCTTTACGACATCGGCCATCAGGTCAGAGAAGTATCCCAGCCCGGGCGGTCATCGGTCCGGCGCGCTCGAGCGGACGCCGCAACCGAGGCGCCGCTGGCCTGTTTAGGGTTTAGCGATGCGACGCCTGACCATCCTCGCGTGCCTGCTCGGCAGCCTGCTCTGCGTGGCCCCCGCCGCCGCGCAGGGCCCCGGTGCCGCCCAGGCGCCCACCGCCGCCCGGGGCCCTGCCACGGCGCAGGCCCCCGCGACCGCAGCGCAGAGCCCTGATGCCGCGCTGCGCAGTGCGCTGACCCGCACTATGCGCGCGGCAGGCGCCTCCTCCGGCGCCTACGTGCTGAACGCGACCGACCAGAAGGTCCTGTTCACTCGCAGGGCGTCCACGCCCCGGATACTCGCCTCGAACGCGAAGCTCTTCACGACCGCAGCCGTGCTCGGGCGGCTCGGCCCCGAGACCACGCTGCGCACCAGCGCCCTGGGCGCCGGTCCCCCCGGCCCCGGCGGCGTGCTGCGCGGGGACATCTACCTGCGCGGGAGCGGGGACCCGGGCTTCGGCAGCAGTGCCTTCGTGCGCCGCTCCTACGGCGGCGGCGCGAGCGTCGAGGCGCTCGCCCGCGCGATCCGGGCCGCCGGGGTGACGCAGGTCACCGGAGGCGTGGTCGGCGATGCCTCGATCTTCGACAGCCGCCGCGGCGGGCCCTCGTCGGGCTTTCGGCCCTCGATCTACGTCGGGCCGCTGAGCGGCCTCTCCTACAACCGCGGGCTCGCACGCACCTCGGGCAGCGCGTTTCAGAAGAACCCGCCCGCGTTCGCCGCGGCCCAGCTGCGGATCGCGCTGCGGCGCGCCGGCGTGCGGGTCGCCGGAAGGGCGCGTGCGGGCAGGGCGCCGGCAGGTGCGCAGGAGCTGGCGGGCCTCGCCTCGCCGCCGCTCGCACGGCTCGTGGCGATCACCAACAAGCGCTCCGACAACTTCTTCGCCGAGACGCTGCTCAAGCTCCTCGGCGCACGCACCCTGCGCTCCGGTTCGACCCGCGCGGGCGCGCGCAGCGCGAGCGCATTCGCGCGCACACTCGGCGCGCCGGCGCGGCTGGCCGACGGATCGGGCCTCTCGCGCGGCAACCGCGCCTCCCCGATGAGCGTCGGCCGGCTGCTCGATCGAGTGCGTGGCGAGAAGCAGTTCGACGCCTTCTACGGCTCGCTGTCGATCGCCGGGCGCGACGGTACGCTGCGGCGGCGCATGCGCAGCGGCCCGGCGCGCGGGAGCTGCCGGGGCAAGACGGGGACGCTGTCGAACGTGAGCGCGCTGTCCGGCTACTGCACCTCGCGCAGCGGCGACACGATCGTCTTCTCGTTCCTCATGAACGGCGTCTCGCCGCCCGGCGCGCGACGGCTGCAGGACCGCATGGCGCAGGCGCTGGCCGCCTACCGCGGCTAGCGCCCCGCCCCGATCTCCCTGCGCGAGCGGGCGCCCCGCCGGCCGGGCGGCGGCCAGGCCTAGTGCCCCACCAGCTCGAGCAGCTGACCCTCGTCCAGCACCGCCGTCCCGAGCTCGCGCGCCCGCTCGAGCTTCGAGCCCGGGTCGGAGCCCGCGACCACGTAGTCGGTGGCGCCCGACACCGACCCCGTTATCTTGCCGCCGGCGGCCTCGATCAGCTCCGTAGCGCGCTCGCGCGAGAGCTCCGCGAGCGCCCCGGTCAGCACCAGAGTCATGCCTGAAAGCGGCCCGTCCGCCGCAGCGGCTCCACCGCTCTCCTCGAGCTCGAGCCCCAGCCCGCGCAGACGCTCCACGAGGTCGCGCGTGCGCTCCTCGGCGAGCGTCTCCGCGATCGTGCGCGCCAGCACCGGCCCGATCCCCGGCGTGGCCTCGATCTCCTCCGGCGCGGCATCCATCAGGGCGTCGATCGAGCCCATGCGAGCGGTCAGCGCGCGTGCGTTGACGGCGCCGATGCCCGGTATCCCGAGCGCGAACAGCACGCGATGAAACGGCCGCTCGCGCGAGCGAGCGATCGCCTCCACCAGGTTGCGGGCCGAGATCTCGCCGAGCCCCTCGAGCTCGGCGAGCCGCTCGGCCTCCAGACCGTAGATGTCGGCGACGTTCGCAATCAGGCCTTCCTCGAGCAGGCGACGAGCCTGCTTCTCGCCGAGCCCCTCGATGTCCATCGCGTCGCGCTGGACGAAGTGCTTGACAGCCTGGAAGAGCTGTCCCGGGCAGGATGCGCGGTTCGGGCACATCGTCCAGGCGCTGTCCTCGGGCTTGATCGTCGAGGTCCCGCACGACGGGCACTCGGCGGGCGGCGCCGGCGGCGCGGCGCGATCGGGACGGCGCTGAGCGGCGGGCGTAGGCGAGACGACCTGGGGGATCACATCGCCCGCGCGCATGGCGATCACCTCGTCGCCCTCGCGCACGTCCTTGCGGCGCAGATCCTCCTCGTTGTGGAGCGTCGCCAGCTTGACGGTTGCCCCCGAGAGCTGAACCGGCTCGAGGTTGGCGAAGGGGATCAGGTGGCCGGTGCGGCCGACGTTCCACATGATCGAGCGCAGCTCCGTCGAGGCGGTCATCGCGGAGAACTTCCAGGCGATCGCCCAGCGCGGCTCGCGGCCCACGACGCCGAGCCGCTCCTGGAGCGCGCGGTCGCCCACCTTGACGACAGCGCCGTCAATCTCGTAGTCGAGCGCCTCGCGCCGCCGCTCCCACTCGAGGCAGGCCGCGGCAGCTCCGTCGATGTCGTCGTGCACGGCGACGTCGGGGCTCACCTTGAAGCCGTGCTCGCTCAGCCACTCGAGCGACTCCTGTTGGGTGCCGAGGTCGAGACCCTCGACCACACCCAGGCCGTAGCACCAGATCGACAGGGGCCTCGCGGCCGCGAGGCCCGGATCGAGCTGGCGGATCGACCCGGCGGCCGAGTTGCGCGGATTCGCGAACGTCGGCTCCCCCGCCGCGGCGCGCTGCGCGTTGAGCGCGGCGAAGGCGCTGCGCGCCAGGTACACCTCGCCGCGCACTTCGAGCAGCTCCGGGGCCCCCTCGAGCTGCAGCGGAATCGCACGGATCGTGCGCAGGTTCTGGGTCACATCCTCACCCACCTCTCCGTCACCGCGCGTGGCGCCGCGCACGAGCGTGCCGTGCTCGTAGACGAGCGAGATCGCGAGGCCGTCGATCTTCGGCTCGATCACGTACTGGACCTGGGCGTCGGCGTCTCCCTCCTTGGCGAGCAGCGCACGGATGCGGCCTTCCCATGCCCGCAGCTCCTCCTCGCTGCGAGCCGTCGCCAGGGAGAGCATCGGCTGGAGATGGGGGCAGGGTGTGAAGCGCTCGAGCGGCCGTCCGCCCACGCGCTGCGTCGGGGAGCCACGGGTGAGCACCTCCGGATGCTCCTGCTCGAGCTGGCGCAGCTCGTCCATGAGCGCGTCGTACTCGGCGTCCGCGGCCTCCGGCTCGTCGAGCACGTAGTAGCGGTGATCGTGGTGCTCGATCAGCTGCCGCAGCGCGGCCGCACGCTCCGCGGGTCGCTCGCTCGTCCCGCTCACCCCTCCGCGGGCGCCCCCTGCGGAGACGCAGCCGCCTCGCGGCCCGCCGGCTCGAGGTAGCGCTCGAGGCCGAGCTCGGCGAACGCATCGATGCCGCTGCGATCGGTGAGGTCGAAGTGCAGCGGGGTGACGGCGATCAGCTCCTCGGCGATCGCCGCGAAGTCGGTCCCCTCCTCCTCCTCGTAGCCCGGGTCGTCGCCGTAGATGTGGTAGCGGCGTCGCCCACCCGACTCCTCCGCGAGCTCGAGCCGGTCGCGGTAGACGCGCTTGCCGAGCCGGCAGGCCCGTGCGCCCCGCGCGCTCGCGGCCGGGCAGTTGACGTTGAGCAGCGTGCCCTCCGCGAGCGGGAGCTCCTCGACGCGCTCGACCAGGCGCGCCGCGAACGCCGCCGCCTGCTCGAAGTCCTGCCGCGCGGCCGGTCTGAAGCCCATCTCGCCGCGGCCGGACTGCTGCGAGACGGCGATCGCCGGCACTCCGAGGACCACCCCCTCGAGCGCCGCTGCCACCGTGCCGGAGTAGGTGATGTCATCGCCGAGGTTGGCGCCGTGGTTGATCCCAGAGACGATCAGCTCAGGCACGTGCTCGACGAGCCCGAGCGCGGCGAAGCGCACGCAGTCGACCGGCGTGCCGTCCGTGGCGAAGCCCCGCGAGCCGTCCTCGAACTCGACCTCCTCGACCCACAGCGGCTCGCGCGTGGTAATCGAGCGCGCCGTGGCGCTGCGGTTGGAGTCGGGCGCGATCACCGCGAGCTCGATCTCCGGCAGCTTCGCGAGCGCGCGTCTCATCGCCCCGAGCCCCTCCGCCTGGATGCCGTCGTCGTTGGTCAGCAGCACGCGCATGGTGGCGATCCAGCATAGAGCGGGCGCGATTAGCTCAGAGCGGCCCCGGCGTGCGGATCGGACCGCCCTCGCAAAGCGCTCAACGAGCGAGCCGGACCGCCTCGAGGCAGAGCCCGTGCGCTGGAGCCGTCTCCCCCGCCTCTCTCCGCGGCCGACCCTCGAGCAGCCGCTGGAAGTGCTCGAGCGTCTGCCGTCCGGCGGCGACCGCGAGCATCGTGCCGGCGAGCACGCGCACCATGTGGCGCAGGAACGAGTCCGCCTCGATCCAGAGCTCGATCAGGTCCGGACCCGCCTCGCCCCACTCGGCGCGCCTCACCTCGCGCACCGTGTGCTCGTGCTCGGACTGCGCCGGTGTGAAGGCGGTGAAGTCATGGCTGCCGCGCAGCGCCTTGGCGCATCGCTCGAGCGTGCCGCGATCGACCGGATAGGGCCAGTGCAACGCGCGGCCGTGCTCGAGCGGGCTCGCCGTCGTGCGTGCCAGGACCCGGTAGCGGTAGAGGCGCGCGAGCGCGTCACGCCGCGCATCGAAGCCCTCGGGCGCGGCTTCGCTCGCCAGCACGCGCACGTCCACCGGCAGCAGCGAGTTCAGCCGCCCGCACCCAAGCGGCGTGCCCGGATGGCTCGCCACCTGGCCGCGAGCGTGCACGCCGGCATCGGTCCGGCCTGCGACCGTCACCCGCTGCTCGCGGCCGAGCACCTCCGCGATCGCCTCCTCGAGCACCCCCTGCACGGTGCGCCTGCCCGGCTGGCGCGCCCAGCCCGCGAATGCCCGTCCGTCGTACTCGAGCAGCAGCCTGGCGGTCACGCTGCGCTCTCGAGCCTGGCCGACACGTCTTCTCCTAGGTCGGCTTGCGCGCGACGACCAGCAGATAGTCCGAGTCGATCGCCGCAGAGCCATCCGTGGCCCGGTTGCACGCCGCCGCCAGCTCGAGCGTCTCCCGGCGCAGCGCGGCGTAGGAGTCCGCGTCGAGCGCCTCGCGCGTGACGAGCTGCGGTCCGACATTGGCAGTCATGAACTCCCACATCTCCTCCACCGAGCCGAAGCGGAACGGGACAGTGAGCCGATGCAGCTCGATCGCGGCAGCGAGGCCCTCGAAGCGCTCGCGCACGATCTCCTCCACCCCCCAGTCGACCGGCCGGGGCACCCCGTGGGGCAGCGGCCTGTAGCGCGCCGTCAGCGCCGATGCGCGTCCGAAGTAGCCGTCGGGGGTCCAGCTCGCCATCGCCACGGTGCCGCCCGGCCGGACGACTCGGAAGAGCTCGTGCGCGACGAGTGGCGGGCGCGGGGCGAACATCGCCCCGAATGCCGAGGTCACGCAGTCGAAGCTCGCGTCGGCGAACGGCAGCTCCTCGGCGTCGGCGAGTCGCCACTCGACCCCGGGGGCCTCGGCGGCCGAGCGCGCGCGACCCAGCTCGAGCATCGACGGCGTCAGGTCCGTCGCCACCACGCTCGCCCCGGCCTGGGCCGCCAGCACCGCCACGTTGCCGGTACCCGCCCCGACGTCTAGCAGCCGCTGGCCGGGCGCAAGCGGACAGCGCTCGACGAGCTCGCGCGCTGCCGGCTCGATGACCCTGGCGACCGCCGGATAGTCGCCCCGGCTCCATGCCTCCGTGGTCCCCTGCTTGAGGCGGGCTACGTCCATCGCCCTGCGATCCTAGGGTGAGCGGCGCGGCGCCTCCCGGCGGGCGGCGCAGAGCGCCGCGCCGACCGATGCGCGACAATCAGGCGTGGCGGTCGTGCGGCCGCATTGGCGAGCCCGCAATGCAAGGAGGAACGATGGCAACGCAGCGCCGTTCGATCTCGGGGTCAGTGGTGGCGATCACCGGAGCCGCGCGGGGCATCGGCCGCGCGACGGCCCAAGCCCTGATTCAGAGAGGGGCGCGCGTCGCGATCGGCGACCTCGACCTCGAGCTCGCCCGCGAGAGCGCCGCAGCGCTTGGCGATGCGGCGGCGGCCTACGAGCTCGACGTCACCGACCGGCGATCCTTCCAGCGCTTCCTCGAGAGCGTCGAGGGCGATCTCGGTCCGGTCGACGTCCTCGTCAACAACGCCGGCATCATGCCGCTCGGATCCTTCATCGAGGAGGAGGACACGACGGCGGCGCGCATGATCGACATCAACCTGCACGGCGTGATGCTCGGCATGAAGCTCGCGCTGCCCGGCATGCTCAAGCGAGGGCGAGGGCACGTCGTGAACATCGCCTCGGGCGCCGGCAAGTCGGGCTTCGCAGGAGGTGCGACCTACTGCGCCACCAAGCACGCGGTCGTCGGCCTGAGCGAGTCGGTGCTCGCCGAGCTTCGAGGATCCGGAGTCGAGCTGTCGATCATCATGCCGGGCGTCGTCAAGACGGAGCTGGCCTCCGGCCTCTCCGAGGCGCGGGGGATCAAGAACCTCGAGCCGGAGGACGTCGCCGCGGCGATCGCCGAGACGCTCGAGCAGCCCCGCTTCGAGGTCTTCGTCCCTCGCTCCGTCGGTCCGATCACGAAGGCCCTCTCGCTGCTCCCGCGCGGCGCGCGTCAGCGGGTCGCCCAGCTGCTGGGCGCAGACCAGATCCTCGCCACCGTCGACGCCGGCCGCCGCGGCGCGTACGAGCGGCGCATCTCGGCGAGCAGCGGCGATCCGGCCGCAGGCGGCGGCGACCCGCCCGCGGGCGGCGAGGAGCACACCGGCGAAGACTGGATCCCGGCGGGCACCGGTGGCGCCCGCGAAACGCAGCCCTAGCCGGCGCCGGAGGGCTGCTGCAGCCGAGCCGCCCAGCCGCTAGACGAGCTCGAGCAGAACCATCTCGGTCGAATCAGAGCGCCTCGGCCCGAGCTTGAGGATCCTCGTGTAACCGCCCGGACGCTCGGCGTAGCGCGGCGCGACCTCCTCGAAGAGCTTGTAGGCCGCGTACTTGTCGTGCCCCAGCGACGCGAGCGCCTGGCGGCGCGCGTGCAGGTCACGGCGCTTTGCGAGCGTGATCAGCTTCTCGACCTGCGGCTTGACGGCCTTGGCCTTGGCTTGCGTCGTCTGGATCCGCTCGTGGTCGATCAGCTCTCGCGAGAGGTTCATCAGCAGCGCCTTGCGATGCGAGGAGCTGCGGGAGAGCTTGTGGCGGTTGCGTTGGTGGCGCACGCCCTCCGCCTCCTAGCGACTCCCGCCGCGGGTATCGATGATCGGAGCGAAGAGCATCTAGACCGCATCCCTCAGCGAGAGGCCGCGAGCGCGCAGGGTCTCGACGACCTCCTCGATCGACTTGCCGCCGAAGTTCGGGATCGCGTTTAGCTCGGACTCGGACTTCTGCAGCAGCTCGCCGACGGTCTGGATGCCGGCGCGCTTGAGGCAGTTGTAAGAGCGCACGCCCAGCTCGAGCTCCTCGATCAGGATGTCGTCCATACCGCTCGGCGCGGTGGGGGCAAGGACGGCACCCTCGCCGCTGACTGCCCCGGCACCGTCGCCGCGCAGGGTCGCGAGCGCGTCGGGGTCGACGAAGATCGACAGGCTCTGGATCAGGATCTCCGCCGCCTCGCGCAGCGCCATCTCCGGCTGCACCGATCCGTCGGTCTCGACATCGAGGGTGAGCTTGTCGTAGTCGGTCCGCTGCCCGACGCGGGCGGCATCCACCTGGTAGGCGACGCGCTTGACCGGCGAGAAGATCGAGTCGATCGGGATCACGCCGATCGGCTGGTCCTCGTGCTTGTTGTCCTCGGCGGGCGAGTAGCCGCGGCCGCGGCCGATCGTCAGGTAGATCTCGACCTTGGCCTTCTTCTCGAGCGTCGCGATGTGCACATCGGGGTTGAGCACTTCGACGCCCGCCGGCAGGTCGATGTCGCCGGCCGTGACCGTCCCCGGCCCGCGCGCGACGAGCAGCACCTCGAGCTCCTCGGCCTCGGAGTGGATCCGGCAGACGATCTCCTTGAGGTTGAGGACGATGTCCGTCACGTCCTCGGTGACACCTGCGATCGTCGAGAACTCGTGCGCGACGCCTTCGATGCGTACGCTCGTCACGGCCGCCCCGGCCAGCGAGGAAAGCAGCACACGCCGCAGCGAGTTGCCGAAGGTGTAGCCGAAGCCGCGGTCGAGCGGCTCAATCGTGAACGTGCCGCGGTTGTCCTCGACTTTCTCGGAGGAGATCTGTGGCGTTTGAAACTCGAGCATGGTGGATCCCTTCAGGTAATCGCTCTTCGGCAGATGCCCGCCGCGGGAGCGCGGCTTACTTCGAGTAAAGCTCGACGATGAGCTGCGCCTCGACCGGAGTGTCGATCTCGACCCGCTCCGGATCGCGCAGCACCTTCGCCGTCAGCCCGTCGTGGTCGGCCTGCAGCCAGGCCGGCACGACGGAGACGAGATCGGTCGCGTCGCGCACGATCTCGGTGATCGAGGTCGAGCCCGGCGCCAATGTTATGACGTCGTCGGAGCGCACGTGGTAGGAGGGCACGTCGACGCGCCGCCCGTTCACGTGCCAGTGTCCGTGCAGCACGAGCTGGCGCGCCTGCCGGCGCGAGCTCGCAAAGCCCAGCCGCACGAGCACGTTGTCGAGGCGCCGTTCGAGCAGCCGCAGCAGGTTGTCGCCGGTTACGCCGGCCTGGCGGCTCGCCTTCCGGTAGTAGCCGCGGAACTGCCGCTCGAGGACGCCGTAGTAGCGGCGGGCCTTCTGCTTCTCGCGCAGCTGGACGCGGTACTCCGACTGCTTCTGGCGGATGCGGCCGTGCTCGCCCGGCGGGTAGGCGCGGCGCTCGACGCCGCACTTGTCGGTCAGGCAGCGCTCGCCCTTCAGGAATAGCTTGATGCCCTCGCGGCGACACTGCTTGCACTGTGAACCGCGCTCCCGCGCCATCAGACGCGCCTGCGCTTGCGGGGCCGGGCGCCATTGTGTGCCTGCGGCGTGACGTCGCGGATCGATGTGACCTCGAGACCGGCGGCCTGTAGCGAGCGGACCGCCGTCTCGCGCCCCGAGCCGGGCCCCTTGACGAACACTTCGACCTTCTCGAGCCCGTGCTCCATCCCCTTGCGAGCGGCCGCGTCGGCCGTCACCTGGGCGGCGAAGGGCGTGGACTTGCGCGAGCCCTTGAAGCCCGCGCCGCCTGCAGACTCCCACGCTATGACGTTGCCGTCGGAGTCGGTCATCGCGATGATCGTGTTGTTGAAGGAGGTCTTGATGTGCGCTTGGCCGACGGGGATGTTCTTGCGCGTCTTGCGGCGCCCCCGTCCAGCTCCTGATCGCGGCTGCGGCATCGTCTACTTGCCTGCCTTCTTCTTGCCTGCGACCTGCATGCGGCGCGGGCCCTTGCGCGTGCGGCCGTTGGTCTTCGTCCGCTGGCCCTTCACCGGCAGACCGCGCCGGTGGCGGATCCCGCGGTAGGCGCCGATCTCGGTCAACCGCTTGACGCTCTGCGAGCGCTCGCGGCGCAGGTCCCCCTCGACCGTCAGGCGCTCGTCGATCACCTCGCGCAGCTTGATCGTCTCGTCGTCGGTGAGATTCCGGATGTAGGTGTCCCGCCCAATGCCCGTGCGCTCGAGGATCTCGCGTGCACGCGCGGGACCGACTCCGTAGATGTAGGTGAGCCCGACCTCGGCCCGCTTGTTGAGCGGCAGGTTGATCCCGGCGATGCGTGCCATCTCTATCAGCCCTGCCTCTGCTTGTGGCGCGCGTTCGGGCATATGACCAGCACCGTCCCGCGACGCCGGATCACCTTGCACTTCTCGCACATGGGCCTGACTGAAGCCCTGACCTTCAACGCTTCGCTACCTCGTTCTTGGAGAGATGTACGGCGCCGCGGCCCAGGAGTCGGCCGCGCGCCACAGGCGACCGGAAAGAGTAGCAATCACGAGGCCTTGCGCTCCTCGGCTGGGCTCTCCTGCCCCTGCAGGTGCCAGGGCGTGAGGATGCGAGGGCCCTCGGCGGTGATCGCGACGGTGTGCTCGAAGTGCGCGGCGAGCGAGCCGTCCTGCGAGTAGATCGCCCACTGGTCCTCGCCCAGCCTGATCGGATGCGAGCCGGCGTTGACCATCGGTTCGATGGCGAGCACCATGCCCTCGGCGAGCTCCGGTCCCGTGCCCGGCGACCCATAATTGGGCAGCTGCGGATCCTCATGCATGTCACGGCCGACCCCGTGGCCCACCAGCGACCTCACGATCGAGAAGTCGTCGGCCTCGACGCGCTTCTGGACCGCGTGCGAGATGTCCCCGAGGCGGCCGCCGGGGCGGCAGCGCTCGACCGCCTCGAACAGCGCCTCCCGCGTGGCCTCGAGCAGCCGGTTGGCGATCGGGCTCACCGGTCCGATCGGCATCGTGACCGCCGCATCGGCGATCCAGCCGTCGAGCCGGACGCCGACGTCGACTGAGAGCACATCGCCGCGCCTCAGCCGGTAGGGCCCAGGGATGCCGTGGACGACCATCGAGTTGGGTGAGGTGCAGATCGAGCCCGGGAAGCCGCGGTAGCCCTTGAAGGCCGGCTCGCCGTCCTGCGAGCGGATGAAGCGCTCGGCCGCCGTGTCGAGCTCGAGCGTAGTCACTCCGGGCCGTGCCTTGCCGCGCAGTAGCGCGAGGCAGCGGGCGAGGACATCGCCGGCGGCGGCGATCTGGTCGATCTCCTGCGGGGACTTCCTGAGGATCATCGAACGGCCCGGCCCTGCACCAGGCGGCCTAGAGGGCCCTCGCGAGACGTTCGCCCACTAGAGCTCCGCCTCGAGGCGCAGTGTCCGCAGCGTCGCGCTGATGCGGTCCCAGACCTCGTCGGCCGAGCGGCTGCCGTCGAGGCGGTGCAGGATGCTCTGCTCCTCGTAGTGCTCGATCAGCGGCTCGGTCTGGGCGTGGTAGGTCTCGAGCCGGTGGCGCAACGTCTCCGGCTCGTCGTCCGAGCGCTGCTTGAGCGGCGAGCCGTCGCGGTCGCAGACCCCCTCGCGGTCGGGGGGATCGAACTCGACGTGGTAGAGATGCCCGCTCTGCTCGCAGATCCGGCGGCCCGACAGGCGCCTGATCACCTCCTCGTCCCCGGCTTCGATCAGCAGCGCGGCCGTCAGCCGGCGTCCGCGCCGCTCGAGGCCCTGCTCGAGCGACTCGGCCTGCGCGGCGGTCCGCGGGAAACCGTCGACCACGAAGCCGTCGGCGGCTTCGTCGGAGTCGACGCGCTCGGTCACGACCGCCGTGATCAGCTCGTCCGGCACGAGGTCGCCGCGCTCCATGTAGCTGCCCGCCTCGCGGCCGAGCTCCGACTCTTCCTTGACCGCCGCGCGCAGGATGTCCCCGGTCGCATAGTAGGGCAGCTCGAAGTCCTCGACCAAGCGCTCGGCCTGGGTTCCCTTGCCGGCCCCCGGGGGGCCGAGTAGGACTAGGTTGAGCTCGCCCACAGCCGCGCAAGGGTAGCGTGGCCGCCGTGCCGGCGCCCGATCGCGGGTCCCGGCCGGCCCCGTTCTGGGCTCGGGGCCGGCGACCCCGGCTCCGAGCCCGGAGCTACTTCAGGAAGCCCTCGTAGTTGCGCATCATCAGCTGAGCCTCGAGCTGCTTCATCGTGTCGAGCGCCACGCCCACGACGATCAGGATCGAGGTGCCGCCGAAGAAGAAGTTGGCACCGGTCTGGCTGATCAAGATCGTCGGCAGCGCGGCGATCGCCGCGAGGTAGAGCGCCCCCGGGAAGGTGAGGCGGGCGAGAATGCGGTCGAGGAACTCCGCCGTCGGCCGGCCGGGCCGCACGCCCGGCACGAAGCCGCCGTGCTTCTTCAGGTTGTCGGCCTGCTCGACTGGGTTGAAGGTGACCGCCGTGTAGAAGTAGGTGAAGACGATGATCATCAGCGACTCGCCGATCAGGAATGCGGGTCCGCTCGGGCGGAAGAGAACCGCGAGGTCCTGCGCCCACTGCGCCTGGGAGAGCGTCCCGACGGTCGGCGGGAAGGCCATCAGCGAGGCGGCGAAGATGACCGGGATCACGCCTGCCATGTTCACGCGCAGCGGCAGGTAGGTCGAGCCGCCGCCCGCCATCCGGCGCCCGATCATGCGCTTGGCGTACTGGATCGGTATCCGGCGCTGGCCCTCCTGCATGAAGACGATGCCGACGATCACCGCCATCGCCAGGAAGGGCATCATCACGCGGAAGACCTGATCGGGGCTCGTCCACCATCCCTGGATGCCCTGCGGGAGGCTCGAGACGATGCTCGCGAAGATCATCAGCGAGATGCCGTTGCCGATCCCGCGCTGGGTGATCAACTCGCCGAGCCACATCACGAGCACCGTGCCCGCGGTCAGCGTCACGACGATCGTGAAGACGGTCGCGAAGCCGAAGTTGTCGACGACCTCGGCGCCGCCGCTCGAGGCAAAGCTCCGGAACAGGAACGTGTACCCGATCGCCTGGCCGAAGGCGAGCGCGACTGTCAGGTAGCGCGTGTACTGGGTGATCCGCTGCTGACCGACCTCGCCCTCCTTGCGCAGCTTCTCGAGCGTCGGAACGACGACGGTCATCAGCTGCAGGATGATCGAGGCGGTGATGTAGGGCATGATCCCGAGCGCGAAGATCGCGAAGCGCTGCAGACTGCCGCCCGAGAAGGTGTTCAGGAAGCCGAGCACGTTGCCGCCGCCGAACTGCGCGGAGGCGGCGCTGATGGCGTCGGGGTTGATGCCCGGTGCCGGGATGTAGGCGCCGAAGCGGTAGAGCAGAAGCATCGCCGCGGTGAAGGCGATCTTCCTGCGGATCTCGGGAATCCGCAGCGAGTTGGTGAGCGTCTGGAGCATCGCCGCGGCCTAGATAGTCGGGGGATCGATCATCTAGTGCTCGAGCAGGGTGGCGCTCCCGCCCGCGGCCTCGATCTTCGCGCGTGCCTGGCGCGAGAACCCGTGCGCGCTGACCGTCAGCGGCTTCGAGAGCTCGCCGCGGGCGAGAACCTTGACCGGGGAGTCCTTGCGCGTCGCGAGCCCGCGCGCGGCGAGCTCGGCCGGTCCGACCGAGGCGCCGCTCTCGAAGCGTGCATCGAGATCCTCCAGGTTGACGGGCTGCGAGTGGGTGCGGAACTGCTCGAAGGGCATCGACTTCTTCATGTGCGGCCCGCGCAGCTTGCGCATGCGCATGTGGATCGGCATCTGCCCGCCCTCGTAGGCGACGTTGCGCTTGGCGCCCGTGCGAGCCCCGGCACCCTTATGGCCGCGACCGGCGGTCTTGCCGTGGCCGGATCCCTCGCCGCGTCCGACCCGCTTGGCGGCGTGCCTCGACCCGCGCGCGGGCGCTAGTCGGTGAAGCAGCCCCGCCGGCGGATCCTCCTCGCGGGGGCGCTCAGCCATCGGCCTGCTCCTCGACCCGCACGAGATGGGCGACCGCGTACAGGGCGCCGCGGACGGTCGGATCGTCGGGACGATCGGCCACGGCCCCGATCCTGCCCAGGCCGAGCGTACGCAGCGTCGCGCGCTGGCGCGCGCTGGTGCCGTTCGGGGAGCGCACCTGGGTGACCCTGACAGTGCGCTGGCGCTCGGCGGCCGCGGCTGCCACTACGCGCTCGCCCCGCTCGGCGAGGCATCCTCGGCGGCGGGCGCAGCCGCCGGCTCGGTCGCCGGCTCGCTCGAGGTGCCCTCGCCAGGCTTCCCGGCCGCCGCGCTGTCGGCAGGCTGCTTCACCGCCGCGCCGTTGCCGCCGCGGCGGACGTCGATGCCGAGCACCTCGCGCACGGAGAGCCCGCGGAGCTCGGCAACGTCGCGCGGACTGCGCAGCGACTTGAGCCCCGCCATCGTCGCTCGCACCAGGTTGGTCGGGTTCTGCGAGCCGAGCGACTTGGAGAGCACGTCGCGGATCCCGGCCAGCTCGAGCACGGCGCGCACGCCACCGCCGGCGATGACGCCCGTTCCCTCCGAGGCCGGCTTGAGGAAGACCCTGCCGGCGCCGTGCACGCCCGTCACCTGATGGGTGATCGTCGAGCCGTGCATCGGCACCTCGTAGAGGTTCCTGCGCGCGCGCTCGACGCCCTTCTGGATCGCGAGGGGAACCTCGTTGGCCTTGCCGTAGCCGACACCGACCTGCGAGCGCTCATCGCCGACCACTACGAGCGCGGTGAACGAGAAGCGGCGTCCGCCCTTGACCACCTTTGCGACGCGGTTGATCTCGACGACCCGCTCCTGCAGGTCGCCGCCGCCCGGCCCTGTGCGATCGCCGCGTGCCATGAGCTCGTTCGAGGGTACCTGACGCCCCCGCGCTAGAAGCGCAGGCCGCCCTCTCGCGCACCCTCGGCGAGCGCTCGCACGCGGCCGTGGTAGCGGTAGCCGCCGCGATCGAAGACGCACGCCTCGGTGCCCGCCTCGCGGGCGCGCGCGCCGATCAGCTCGCCGGCCCTGCGCGCCTGCTCCATCCTGCCCAGGTCGCGCAGGTCGGCCTCGGTCCAGCTGACGGCCGCGACCGTGTGGCCGCGGTCGTCGTCGATCAGCTGCGCATGCAGCCCGCGATTGGAGCGGAAGACGGCGAGCCGTGGCCGTTCGGCCGAGCCGCGGATCTTGGCGCGTACGCGCCTGCGGCGGCGCAGGCGCTTGGCGGGACGGGTCGCTTGACTCATGCGCGTTTACCCACCTTGCGGGTGACCTGCTCGCCTTCGTAACGAATGCCCTTGCCCTTGTAGGGCTCCGGTGGGCGCACCTTGCGCACGCGCGCCGCGGTCTCGCCGACCTGCTGCTTGGAGACCCCTCGCACCACGACCCGAGTCGGCTGCGGGACCTCGAACTCGATGCCGTAGGGCGCTTCGAGCACGACCGGGTGCGAGTAGCCGACCGCGAGCTGGAGATCGCTGCCGCGCAGCGTCGCGCGATAGCCGACCCCCTGGATCTCGAGCCGGCGCTCATAGCCGTGAGTCACCCCTTGGACCATGTTGGCGATCAAGGAGCGGGTGAGACCGTGCAGGGCGCGATGCTCGCCGCGCTCGGTCGGGCGGCTGACGCGGACCTCGCCATCCTCCTGCTCGACGGCCATGTCGAGCGACACGCGCTCGGCGAGCTCACCCTTCGGCCCGTTGACGCGCACGACGCCCGGCTCGATCGCAACGGTGACGCCCTCGGGCACCGCGATCGGCGCTCTGCCGATGCGGCTCACGACGCCCCAGATGGTTGATTTCGCGGCCGCCTGGGTCTGGGGGCAGGCGGGCGGGGTCGTGGACTCACCCATCTAGCCCGCGCGCGCGCAATCCTCTGCCTGTCAGCGAGATCCCCCATGGCGCTAGTAGACCTCGGCGACGACCTCGCCGCCGATCCCCGCCGCGCGCGCCTCGTGTCCGCTCATGACCCCCTGCGAGGTCGACAGCACCGCGGTCCCCATGCCGCCGAGGACCTTGGGTATCTCGCCGGCGCCCACGTAGGTGCGCAGGCCGGGACGCGAGACCCGCCGCAGCGACGATATGACCGGCTGGCGGCTCGCCGCGTACTTGAGCCGCACGGCTATCACCTCGCCCACGCGAGCCGGCTCGACCGAGTAGCCCTCGATGTAGCCCTGCTCGGTCAGCAGCCGCGCGAGCTCGACCTTGAACTTCGACGCCGGCATCTCCACGACCTCGTGGCTGGCCGCAAGGCCGTTTCGGATGCGGGTCAGGAAGTCGGCTACCGGATCGGTCATGCTCATCGCAAGCCTCCTACCAGCTCGACTTCACGAGGCCGGGCACGTAGCCCTCGTGGGCGAGCTCGCGCAGGCAGATCCGGCAGAGGCCGAACTTGCGGATGTAGGCGCGCGGGCGCGAGCAGCGCCGGCAGCGGTGGTTCACCCTCGTCTTGTACTTCGCCGGGCGCTGTGCGCGCGCGACCTGTGCCTTCTTCGCCATGCCTAGGCCTCGCTTCCGTTGCTGCTCGGCTCCGGACGACCCTCGCGGGCGAACGGCATCCCGAAGGCCTCGAGCAGCGCGAGCGCCTCGGCATCGGTGCTCGCCGAGGTGGTGATCGCGATGTCGAGGCCGCGCACCTGGTCGATGGCGTCGTAGTCGATCTCCGGAAAGATGATCTGCTCCCTGAGTCCCATCGAATAGTTGCCGCGCCCGTCGAAGGAGCGCGCGTTCAGTCCGCGGAAGTCTCGCACGCGCGGGATCGCGATCGACATCAGCCGGTCGAGGAACTCGTACATGCGCGTGTCGCGCAGCGTGACCGCCACGCCGATCGGCATGCCGTCGCGCAGCTTGAAGCCGGCGATCGAGCGGCGCGCCACACGCACGTTCGGCGCCTGCCCGGCGATCGTCGCGAGCTGGCTCTTGGCCGACTCGAGCAGCTTTGAGTCCTGCTTTGCCTCGCCGATGCCCATGTTGACCGTGATCTTGACGAGCCGCGGCACGTCCATCGCGCTCGAGTAGCCGAAGCGCTCGCGCAGCTGGGGCGCCAGCGCACTGTTGTAGTGCTCCTTCAGGCGGGGCACGATCGTGGGCGCGGGAGCACTCATCAGTCGATCGCCTCCCCCGTACGGCGGGCGATGCGGGTGCGCCGCCCGCCCTCGCGGCGGATGCCGACGCGCGTGGCGTCGCCGCTCTTCGGATCGAGCAGCATCACGTTCGACACGTGGATCGGCCCCTCCGACTCGACCACTCCGCCCACCTTGCCGCCCTTCTGGGTGTCGCGCACCGTCGTGGGGCGCTCGTGGCGCTTGCGCATGTTCAGCCCCTCGACGTAGACGCGCTCCTTCGCGCGATCGACGCGCAGGACGCGGCCGGTCTTGCCGAGGTCCTTGCCGGAGATCACCTTGACCATGTCGTCGCGACGCACCTTCACGAGGTGATTGGCTCCGCGGCCGCGTGTGCACGGGGGCCCATCTAGAGGACCTCCGGCGCGAGCGAGACGATCTTCATGAAGTTCCGGTCGCGCAGCTCGCGCGCCACCGGCCCGAAGATGCGCGTCCCGCGCGGGTTGCGTTGGGGATCGATCAGGACCGCGGCGTTCTCGTCGAAGGCGATGTAGGTGCCGTCCTCGCGCCCCAGCTGCTTGCGCGTGCGCACGATGACCGCGCTGACGACCTCGCCCTTGCGGACCGACCCGTTCGGGATAGCCCGCTTCACGGTGCCCACGATCACGTCGCCCACGCCTGCGTGGCGCCGGCGCGAGCCGCCCGGGATGCGAATGCACAGGAGCTCGCGCGCACCCGTGTTGTCGGCGATGCGCAGCCGGGTCTCGACACTGATCATCGCGCCCGCTCCAGGATCTCGTCCAGCCGCCAGCGCTTGGTGCGGCTCAGCGGGCGGGTCTCGAGCACGCGCACGGTATCGCCGGTGTGCGCCTCGTTGCGCTCGTCGTGGGCGTGCAGCTTCGACGACTCGCGCAGGATCTTCTTGTAGACCGGGTGGCGCCGCGTCACGTCGATGCGCACGACGATCGTCTTGTCGCCCTTGTCGGAGACGACGAGTCCCTGGCGCGTGCGCCGGCTGCCCTCGGCGCGCGGGGCGGGCTCCGGCGCCGGGGCGCGCGAGGACGCTCCCTGAACGCGCTTCTTACTCTGGCTTGCGCGCCACCTGCGGCGCGAGGCAGCGCGCGCCCGGCGCTGGGCGGCGCGCTCGGCGCGCCGGGCCTTCGTGTCGATCTGCTCAGCCTTGGACATCGCTCTGCCTCCGCAACTCCCGCTCCAGGTCGATGCCGCGCTCTCGGACCACGGTCAGGCCGCGGGCTAGATCGCGCTTGGTGGTGTCAATCCGCGCCGTGTTCTCGAGCTGACCCGTAGCGTGCTGGAAGCGCAGGTTGAACAGCTCCCGGCGCCGTTCGCCGACGAGCTCGACGAGCTGGTCATCCTCGAGCGCGTGCACCTCGCTGCCCTTCACGCGCCCACCGCGCCCGATTCGACTCCCTCGCGCAGCACGAAGCGCGTCTTGACCGGAAGCTTGTGGCCCGCCAGGCGCATGGCCTCGCGGGCGAGCGGCTCCGGCACGCCGGCGAGCTCGAACATGACCCGGCCGGGCTTGACCACCGCGACCCAGCCCTCGGGCGAGCCCTTGCCCGAGCCCATGCGCGTCTCCGCCGGCTTCTTCGTCACCGGCTTGTCGGGGAAGATGTTGATCCAGACCTTGCCGCCGCGCTTGATCTTGCGCGTCATCGCGATCCGGGCGGCCTCGATCTGGCGATCTGTCACCCAACCCCGATCGAGCGCCTTCAGGCCGTACTCGCCGAACGAGACGACCGTGCCACCGCGTGAGTAGCCGGCGCGGCGGCCGCGGTGCTGCTTGCGATGCTTGACGCGCTTGGGCTGGAGCACGATCAGCCACCCGGCCTTGCGGACTGCGCCGGCGCTGCGCCGGCGGGCGGGCGGTTGCCGGCCGTGGATGGACCACGACCGTCGCCGGGTGGGCGGCCCCCGCCACCCCCGGGCCCGCGGCTCGCGCCACCGCGCGCTCCGCCGGGCCGGCCAGGTGCCTGCGTGGGCGCATCGAGCTGGGTCAGATCCTGCGCGAAGCCCGACGGCATGATCTCGCCCTTGTTGATCCAGACCTTCACGCCGATGCGGCCGAAGGTCGTCTTGGCCTCGAAAAAGCCGTAGTCGATGTCGGCGCGGAAGGTGTGCAGCGGCACGCGGCCCTCGGAGTAGCCCTCGGTGCGCGCCATCTCCGAGCCGCCGAGCCGACCGGAGACCTGGACCTTGACCCCCTTGGCGCCCGAGCGCATCGCGGAGGTCAACGAGCGCTTCATCGCGCGGCGAAAGGCGACCCGGTTGACGAGCTGCTCGGCGATCGACTGCGCCACGAGCCTCGAGTCGAGCTCGGGACGCTTGATCTCGAGGATGTTGACCCGCACCGACTTCTGCGTCATCCGGTGAAGCTCCCTGCGCAGGGCGTCGACCTCGGAGCCGGACTTGCCGATCACGATCCCGGGGCGGGCGGTGTGGATGTTGACCTCGACCTCGGTCTGGCTCTTCTTGATCGTGATCTGGGAGAGGCCGGCGTGCGCGAGCTTGCCCTCGATGTGCTCGCGGATCTTGACGTCCTCGAGCAGGTAGTCGGCGTAGTTGCGCTCGTTGAACCAGGTCGACTTCCAATCGTGGATGTAGCCGACCCGCAACGCCTCTGGGTGGATCTTCTGGCCCATGCGCGCCTACTCCTTGGGTGTCAGGGTGATGGTCATGTGACTCGTGCGCTTGCGGATCGGCGTCGCCCGCCCGAGCGCGCGCGGGCGGAAGCGCTTGAGCGTGGGGCCCTCGTCGACGTAGGCCCGGTGCACTCTCATATCCTCGCCCACGAGCTCGTGGTTGTTCTCCGCATTCGCGATCGCGGACTCGAGCAGCTTGAGTATGTCGCGTGCGGCCCCGCGGGGTGTGAGCGCCAGCACGGAGCGCGCCTCGGCGACCGGCTTGCCGCGGATATGGTCGATCACGAGCCGGGCCTTCCGCGGAGCGCAGCGGACGTACTTGGCCTGGGCGCGCACGACCACCGCGCCGCCGGCGTCACGGCCCGCCGCGCGCTTGGGCGTCGCCGCTGCCACCTCGGCCGACCCGCGCCGGCGCGCGGCGCGCGACGGCTGCTTTCCTGCCTCGGCCTCAGCCTCGGCCGAGTCGCCTGCTTCGGGCTCGCCCTTCGCCGGCTCGCCCTTCGCCGCCGCGCCCTCTGGCTCCCCGTCTGGACCGCCCTCGAGACGCTCGGCATCGTCGTCCGTATCGCTCGGGTCGCTCTTCTCGCGATCGCTCTTTCGCTTGCGCTCTGCCATCAGTCGTTCCTCAAGCTAGCGGTGGCGCTCATCGGCCGCGACCGGTGTGTCCGCGGAAGAGGCGTGTCGGAGCGAACTCGCCGAGCTTGTGGCCGACCATCGACTCGGACACGAATACGGGCACATGCTTGCGTCCGTCGTGCACGGCGATCGTGTGCCCGACCATCTCCGGAAAGATCGTCGATCCGCGCGACCACGTCTTGAGCATCTGCCGCTCGCCCGAGGCGTTCATCGCCTCGATGCGCCCCATCAGGCGCTCCTCTGCCCACGGACCCTTCTTCGCTGAGCGCGACATGGCTACTTCCTCCTACCCCGGCGGCGTCGGCGCCGGACGATGTCGCGGTTGGATGGCTTGCGCTTCTTGCGCGTCGGATAGCCGATCGTCGGCACCCCCCAGGGGGTCACGGGGTGACGCCCGGCGGTCGTCGAGCCCTCACCGCCGCCGTGCGGATGGTCGACCGGGTTCATCGCCGTGCCACGCGTCTGCGGGCGCTTGCCGCGATGGCGGTTGCGGCCGGCCTTGCCGAGCACCGTGTTCTGGTGCTCGTCGTTGCCGATCGAGCCCACCGTCGCACGGCACTCGAGGCGCACCATGCGCACCTCGCCGGAGGGCAGCCGGAGCGTCGCGCGGGAGCCCTCCTTCGCGACGACCTGGATGCGCGCACCCGCCGAGCGCCCGAGCGCCCCGCCACGGCCGGGCGCGAGCTCCACGTTGTGGACGGTTGTGCCCGTCGGTATGCGTGCGATCGGCAGGCAGTTGCCGACGCGCACGTCGGCGCGCTCGCCGGACTCGACGGTCTCGCCGATACCCAGCCCGCGCGGTGCCAGGATGTAGCGCTTCTCGCCGTCGACGTAGTTGAGCAGCGCGATGTGGGCGCTGCGGTTCGGGTCGTACTCGATCGCCGCTACGCGCGCGGGTATGCCGTCCTTGCGGCGCTTGAAATCGATCCGGCGGTAGCGGCGCTTGGCGCCGCCGCCCCGGTGACGCGAGGTGATGCGCCCGTGAGCGTTGCGGCCGCCGCTGCCTCTGAGCCCCTCGGTCAGCGAGCGCTCGGGCTCTGACCGAGTCAGCTCCGTGCGCGCGGGCCAGGTGGCGAAGCGGCGCCCGGGGCTCGTCGGCTTGCGCTCTCCACGTGCCATGCCTACTCCCCGATCTCCGCGCCCTCGAAGAGCTCGATCGAGTCCTCGGGATGCAGCTCGACGATCGCCTTCCGCCAAGCGCGCGTCTTGCCGTGCGTATAGCCGCGGCGCTTGGGCTTCGGCTTGACGGTGACCGTCTTCACGGACTGCACGCGCACCTCGAAGATCTCCTCGATCGCCTGGCGCACCTGCGTCTTGTGGGCCCGGTCGTGGATGCGAAACGTGTACTTGTTCGCCGTCAGCAGCGCGTAGCTCTTCTCGGACACGACGGGCCGGACGATCACCGAGCGCGCGTTCACGATGCGGCACGCTTCCCGGACTGGGTCCCGCGCGGCGTCGCCGCGCCGTCGTGCCGCGACGGCCTTGCGGCGAGTGCGCCCAGGTGCTCGAGCGCCGCCGGCGAGACGACGAGGCGGGCGGCGCCCGCGATCTCGAGCACACCGGCGTCGCCGGCGCGAAGCACGTTCACGTTGCGAATGTTGCGGAACGAGCGCTGGCACGCCTCCTCGCCCTCGGGCCCGAGCAGAACGAGCGTCGAAGCAGGCTCGCCGAGCCCGGACAACGCGCCGGCCGCCCGCTTGGTCGATGGCGAGTCGAACCCCGACGGGTCGAGCACAGCGAGCGATCCGCGCTCGGCATGGACCGTGAGCGCAGCCCGCAAGGCGCGCCGGCGCGCTTTGCGATTGACCTTGACCGTGTAGCCGCGCGGCTTCGGCCCGAAGGCGACGCCTCCGCCGACGCGCTGGGGCGCCGACAGCGGCCCCGCGCGAGCGCGCCCGGTGCCCTTCTGCCGCCACGCCTTCGCGCCGGTCATCGCGACCTCGGCGCGCGTCTTGGTCGAGGCGGTGCCGCTGCGGCGCGCGTTGCGCTCGGCGCGCACGGCCTCGTGGACGAGCGCCCCGTGGAAGGGCTCATCGAAGAGCGCAGCATCGAGCTCGAGCGAGCCGGACCTGCCGATATAGGGGGCCTCGAGCGCCATCAGCGATCGGAGCGGATCTCCACCGTGCCGCCCTTCGGGCCCGGAACCGAGCCGCGCAGCAGGATCAGGTTGCGCTCGGGCAGCACGTCGACGATCTCGAGTCCCTTCTGGGTCGCCCGCTTGCCGCCCATCCGCCCGGGGCCGCGGATGCCCTTGAAGACGCGCGACGGCGTCGCCGAGGCGCCGATCGCGCCCGGAGCGCGCACGTTGTGCGAGCCGTGCGAGACCGGACCGCGGCTGAAGTTGTGGCGCTTGATCGTGCCCTGGAAGCCCTTGCCCTTCGCGGTCCCCGCCACCTTCACGCGCTGGCCCTTCTCGAACGCCTCGACGGTCACCGTCTCACCGACTTGCAGCTCCCCGGCCTCGTCGCGGAACTCCACCACGTGGCGCATCGGCGGGGCGTCGACCTTTGCGAGGTGGCCGACCTCTGCGCGCGTCAGACGCTTCGCCCGGACCTCGCCAAAGGCGAGCTGCACGGCCTCATAGCCGTCGCGATCCTGCGTCCGGATCGCCGTGACCGGACACGGGCCGGCCTCGACGACGGTCACGGACTCGACCCGGCCCTCCTCCGTGAAGAGCTGGCTCATGCCGAGCTTCTTGCCGATCAGCGCAGCCACGACGACGCTCAGGCGAGCTGGATCTGGATGTCAACGCCCGCAGGCAGCTGATCGAGCCGCTGAAGCGAGTCCACGGTCTTGGGCGTGGGCTCGAGGATGTCGATCAGCCGCTTGTGGGTCGGAAGCTCGAAGTGCTCGCGCGAGTCCTTGTCCTTGAACGGCCCGCGGATCACGCAGTAGACGTTGCGACCGGTCGGCAGCGGCACCGGGCCACAGATGCTCGCCCCGGTGCGTTGGGCCGTCTCGACGATCTCGCGCGCAGCCGCCTCGATCGAGGTGTGATCGTGGGCCTTCAGCCGGATCCGGATCTTGCTTTGAGAGATCGTTGCCATGTGTGGTTCGGTCGAGTCATCAATCGCTGATGCTCGTGACCACCCCCGACCCGACGGTCCGGCCGCCCTCGCGAATCGCGAAGCGCAGCCCCTGGTCCATCGCGATCGGCTGGATCAGCTCGATCTGCATCTGGACGTTGTCGCCCGGCATCACCATCTCGGTGCCCTCCGGCAGGTTCGCCACGCCCGTCACGTCCGTCGTGCGGAAATAGAACTGCGGCCGGTAGCCGTTGAAGAACGGCGTGTGCCGCCCGCCCTCCTCCTTCTTCAGGCAGTAGACCTCGGCGGTGAACTTCGTGTGCGGCGTGATCGACTTCGGCTTGCACAGCACCTGGCCGCGCTGGATCTCCTCGCGCTTGGTCCCGCGCAGCAGGCAGCCGACGTTGTCGCCGGCGCGCCCCTCGTCGAGGATCTTGCGGAACATCTCGACCCCGGTGACGACGGTCTCCGAGGTCTGCGGAGTGATGCCCACGATCTCGACCCGGTCGCTCGAGTTGACCACGCCCTGCTCGATCCGTCCGGTTGCGACGGTGCCGCGGCCGGTGATCGAGAAGACGTCCTCGACAGGCATCAGGAACGGCTTGTCGAGGTCCCGCTCGGGCTCGGGTATGTAGGAGTCGAGCGCGCTCGTGAGCTCGACGATCTTCTCGGCCTGCTCGGCGTCGCCCTCGAGCGCTTTGAGCGCCGATCCCTGGACGAACGGGATGTCGTCGCCGGGGAACTCGTACTCGCTCAGGAGCTCGCGCACCTCGACCTCGACGAGCTCGAGCAGCTCGTCGTCGTCGACCATGTCGGCCTTGTTGAGGAACACGACGATGTAGGGCACGCCCACTTGGCGGGCGAGCAGGATGTGCTCGCGCGTCTGGGGCATCGGGCCGTCGGCGGCGGAGACGACCAGGATCGCTCCGTCCATCTGCGCTGCGCCGGTGATCATGTTCTTGACGTAGTCGGCGTGCCCGGGGCAGTCGACGTGCGCGTAGTGCCGATCTGCGGTCTCGTACTCGACGTGCGAGGTCGCGATCGTGATCCCGCGCGTGCGCTCCTCGGGCGCGTTGTCGATGTCCTCGAAGCTGCTTGCCTGGCCGCCGCTCTTCTCCGCCAACACCTTCGTGATCGCCGCGGTGAGCGTCGTCTTGCCGTGGTCGATATGGCCGATGGTGCCGACGTTCACGTGCGGCTTGCCTCGATCGAACTTCTCCTTCGCCACGTTCTTACGCTCCTCTCGTCAACTCAACTTGGTCCGCCTGCGGGCGAACCGGGGAAAGATACTCGTTACGCCGCCGCTCGGCTGGTCTCGCCGGTGCGGTGCTCGACGATCTCCTCCGCGATGCTCTGCGGAACCTCTTCGTAGCTATCAAACTGCATCGTGTAGCTGGCACGGCCCTGGGTAGTCGAGCGCAGGTCCGTCGCGTACCCGAACATCTCCGAGAGCGGCACCCGCGCACCCACCGCGAGCGCGTTGCCGCGCGGCTCCTGTCCCTCGACGCGCCCGCGGCGCCGCGAGAGGTCGCCGATCACGTCGCCGAGGAAGTCCTGCGGCGTGACGACCTCGACCGCCATCACGGGCTCGAGCAGCGCGGGGCTGGCGCGGCGCGCGGCCTCCTTGAGCGCGAGCGAGCCGGCGATCTTGAAGGCGATCTCGGAGGAGTCTGTGTCGTGGTACTTGCCGTCGGTCAGGGTCGCGCGCACGTCGACCATCGGGTAGCCGGCCTTGACGCCCGTCTCGAGCGCCTCCTCGATGCCCTTCTCGACCGCGGGGATGAACTCTGACGGCACCGACCCCCCCTTCACCTTGTTGACGAAGTTGAAGCCCTCGCCGGGCGTCGGCTCGAGGTTGATGTAGACAACGCCGTACTGGCCCGACCCACCGGTCTGGCGGATGAACTTGCCCTCGATGCGGCTGACGTCGGAGCGGATCGTCTCCCGATACGCGACCTGCGGCCGGCCGACGCCCGCCTCGACCTTGAACTCCCGCTTCATGCGATCGACGATCACGTCGAGGTGGAGCTCGCCCATCCCGGAGATCACCGTCTGGCCGGTCTCCTCGTCGCTGCGCACCTGAAAGGTCGGATCCTCCTCGGCGAGCCGCCCGAGCGCGATCGACATCTTCTCCTGATCGGCCTTCGTCTTGGGCTCGATCGATACGTGGACGACGGGTGCCGGGAAGGAGATCGTCTCGAGCCGCACCGGAGCGGCCGGAACGCAGAGCGTGTCGCCGGTCGAGGTCTGCTTGAGGCCGACCGCGGCCGCTATGTCGCCCGCGTAGGCCTGCTCCTGCTCCTCGCGGTGGTTGGCGTGCATCACGAGGATGCGTCCGGCGCGCTCGGTGCGCCCCGTGCTCGCGTTGAGCACGCGCGCGCCGGCCTCGAGCCGCCCCGAGTAGACGCGGAAGTAGGTCAGCTTGCCGACGAACGGGTCCGACATGACCTTGAAGGCGAGCGCCGCGAACGGTCCCTCGTCGGAGGCGGGGCGAGTCGTCGGGCGCTCCTCCTCCTCCCCCTTGGCGGGCGGCTCGAGGCCCTCGACCGCCGGCACGTCGAGCGGGCTCGGAAGGAAGTCGATGACCGCATCTAGCAGCGGCTGGACGCCCTTGTTCTTAAACGAGGAGCCGCACAACACGGGAGTGATCGAGATGTCGAGCGTGGCAGCACGGATCGCCGACTTCAGCTTCTCGGCGCCGATCGACTGCTCCTCGAGGTAGGCCTCAGCGACCTCGTCATCGTGGTCGGCGACGGTCTGCACCAGCTGAGCGCGCGCCTTCTCGGCCTCGGCGGCCATCGCCTCCGGAACCTCCTCGACCGTCCACTCCCGCCCGAGGTCGTCGGAGTAGACGATCGCCTGCATGTTGATCAGGTCGACGATGCCGCCGAACTCCGCCTCGCTCCCGATCGGCAGCTGCAGCGGCAGCGGGTTTGCTCCGAGCCGATCGACCATCGTCTTGAGACTCTGCTGGAAGTCGGCGCCGATGCGGTCCATCTTGTTGATGTAGGCGATCCGCGGCACGCGGTACTTGTCCGCCTGGCGCCACACGGTCTCCGACTGGGGCTCGACCCCGGCGACCGAGTCGAAGACGGCGATCGCCCCGTCGAGCACCCTCAGCGAGCGCTCGACCTCGACCGTGAAGTCGACGTGCCCCGGCGTGTCGATGATGTTGACGCGGTGATCGCGCCAGAACGCGGTCGTCGCCGCCGAGGTGATCGTGATGCCGCGCTCCTGCTCCTGCGCCATCCAATCCATCGTCGCCGCGCCCTCGTGAACCTCCCCGAGCTTGTGGGTTCGACCCGTGTAATAGAGGATGCGCTCGGTGGTCGTCGTCTTGCCGGCATCGATGTGCGCCATGATGCCGATGTTGCGCGTTCTATCGAGTGGGCTCTGTCGTGGCATTGTGCTTGGTGTACCGAGGCGTATCGAGGCAGAAAAAAGGCCCTTCCGGGCCCTGTGGTGCGCAGGTGCTCGCTGCCCGGAGGGATCGTTCTATGTGGTGTGAGTCCTCATGCTGGTGTCTGATGATGCCCCGCGCGGGAGAGAGCCTGTGAGCAGCCCGCCTCCCGAGCGCCGAGGCGGCTCGAAAGCGACCGACGATGCTAGCAAAGGCGGGCGTGCTGCACGCGGGACGGGGCGCGCGGCGCGGGCGCTTGCGGGCGGCGTGGCGCGCAGCTCGACGCGCGGGACGGGCGCCTTCCTGCGCGGCGTCGGCGCGGCGAGCTGGACCGAGCGGCTGGTGCTCGCCCTCGGCATGGCGGCGGCGGTGCTGCTTGTGGCCGCCGAGCTCACGCCGCTGTACGCGATCGACGTGGCGGGGGCGAGCTGCGATGTCGTCGCCGAGCCCGCGCTGCGCGATCAGTGCGTGACGACGGGCGGCAACGCGCACTCCTACGGCTTCCTACTGCTCGCGCTGCTGGCGCTGGCGATGACCTTCGGCGCCGCGTTCGGCGGCAGCGCCCCTGCGGGCGCCGCGCTCTGCACGCTCGGGGTGGTCGTGCTGGCGATCTCGCTCGGCCGCGACCTGCCGGCCGCGCGGTCGACCGGCGAGATCGGCGTGCAGTTCCTCCAGGCCAACGCCAGCATCGCGGTCGGGCTCTGGTTCGAGCTCGCGGCGGGCCTGCTCGCGATCGCGGCGGGCGTCGTGCGGTTGCGGTGGCGGCGGCCGCGCGAGGAGCGCGCCTAAACGCCGGGATCCCGGGCGCTGCCTGCGCGGGGCCTGACTCCGGTGAGGCCCTCGTCGCGGCGCTCGGTTCGGGCTTACGCCTCGTTGGGTGCGCAGCGGCTCTCGGGTGCGAGTGGTGCGTCGCTTTCGCCCTCGCTCGCGGGTGGCGACGAGGTCCCC
>JBBSNQ010000002.1:0-27253 GCA_038232575.1 Solirubrobacterales bacterium
ACGAGCAATCGCAGCGATTTCAAGCCCGGAGGCTCGAACATCGGTGGAGAGCGGTAGCGGCCGCCCGCGAAACCCCGCGGCGCTCGGGTGACCGCGACGGGGCCGACTGGCGGGGGCGCCGGCGGCTAGATGGGTGATTCCACGACCCCGCCCGCCCCCAGACCCACGCGGCCGCGGAATCAACCATCTAGATCGGCTCCACGACCCCGCGCACGGGCGCCGCGGAATCAATCCCTAGGCGGCGGTCACGTCGAGATCGTCCTCGAGGTGGGCGTGCGAGGGGCAGTACCTCGCACCCGCGAGCGGGGTGCGCTGACAGGCCGTGCCCCGGCGCGTGCTCGCATGGCAGGAGAGCGGGCTGCCGTCGATCGATCGGCCGCTGAGCGCCTGCCGATCGACGTACTCGGCGGCGAGCGCCATGTGACCCTCGATCACCTGCAGCACCCGCAGCTGGCTGGACACCGGGAAGTAGCTGCGCACATCCCTGAACAGCGTGCGCGCCGGTCGCGCGAAGTAGTGCCTGTCGGTCGCGAGCCGCTCGAGCGAGCGCTCGCACGCGCGCAGGAAGCGCTCGCGGTTCGGGCATCCGCGATCACGTGGGTCGCGGGTCAACTCCGGTGCCAGCTCGCGATAAAGCGATCGGCTGAACTGGTAGAGCATCTGCGTTTCTCCTCTGCCCCTTGTCGATCTCCGCCTACTGCCGGAGGCCGCTCCCTAACGGCGGAGCCGAGTATCCCACCGAGGTGTGAACCCCCTGCGTAGCTGCGTTAAGCGGCGGTTAAAGGGGCTAGATCCATCTAGACCCAGTGCTCGAGCACCGCGGGCTCCTCGCCCGCGATCACCACGTGCATCCCGTCGAGCGCCGGGTCGGTCGCCGGCAGGTCGCTGCGCTGATGCGCTCCCCGGCTCTCGGTCCTGGCGAGCGCCGAGCGTGCGATGAGCCTGGCGAGCGCGAACCAGTCCTGCGCAAGCTCCCGCAGCCCTTCCTCACTGCGCGTGAGACCCGCCAGCCGCCACAGAGCCCGGCGCGAGCTCCGGGACGGCGCGTGAGCCGGCGTATCGGCCGGCGCGCCGAGCGCGGTAGCCGCGGGCGCGGGCTCGGCGAGCGCGCCTTCCGCCGCGCGCCGGCCGAAGACCAGGCACTCGGCGAGCGAGTTCGAGGCGAGCCTGTTCGCCCCGTGCAGCCCGGTGCAAGCGCACTCGCCGACTGCGTAGAGGCCGGGCAGGCTCGAGCGGCCGTCGAGGTCGGTGGCGATCCCGCCCATCGTGTAGTGGGCTGCCGGGGCGACCGGCACCAGATCGCGCGCGGGGTCGAGGCCCGCGTCGCCGAGCGCCGCAGCGACGTTCGGGAAGTGCTCGAGGTCAAGGCTGCGCATGTCGAGGTCGACGCCGCCCGTCCGTCCCCCGAGCCGCGCCTCGATCGCCAGCGCCACCTCGTCGCGCGGTGCCAGCTCGTCCACGAACCGCTCGCCGGAGTGGTCGAGAAGGAGCGCACCCTCGCCCCGCAGTGCCTCGGTGATCAGAAAGCCGTCGCCTCCTTTGGGGGCGACGAGCGCGGTCGGATGGAACTGGACCAGCTCGAGATCGGCAAGCCTCGCGCCGGCGGCGTGCGCGAGCGTGAGGCCGGCGCCGATCGCCCCGCGGGGATTGGTGGTGCGCTCCCAGAGAGCGGCGGCACCGCCGGTCGCGAGCACGACAGCCCGAGCCAGCAGGTCTATCGAGGTCTCGTCCGCCCTTGTCTGCGCTCGCGCGGCCGAGAGTCCGGCGCAGCGACCGTGCTCGACGTGGAGCGTGCGCGCGTCCCAGCCCTCGAGCACGTCGATCCGCGAGTGCCTGCGGACCAGCTCCCCGAGCGCGCGCGTGATGGTTCGCCCCGTGGCGCTTCCGCCGGCGTGCGCGACGCGGCGGATGGAGTGCCCGCCCTCGAGGCCGAGCGCACGCTCGCCGCTCGCCAGCGCATCGAAGAGGACGCCCACGGACTCGAGCTCGTTGACCCGCGCCGGGCTCTCCTCGCAGAGGGCCTCCGCGGCGCTTCGCCGTGAGCTGGCGCGGCCGGCGGCGAGGGTGTCGGCGAGATGCCGCTCCGGCGAGTCGCCAGACCCGAGCGCGGCGGCGATCCCTCCCTGCGCCCGGTAGCTCGCGGACTCGGCCAGTGGGGAGCGCGAGACCAGCACGACGTGCGCGCCGGCGGCGGCCGCTACGAGCGCGCTGTAGAGGCCGGCGATGCCGGCCCCCACGACGACGACATCGGCGCGCCTGCGCTCGGCGGAGTGGTCGGGAGGGGCCTCCGGCACGCTGCAAGGATTACCGATCGTCGTGAGCCGCCCGCTGTACCTCCGCCATGCCTCCTCGCTCGAGCACGAGACGGGCGCTCATCCCGAGGGCCCGGCACGTATACCGGCGATCGAGCGGGCGCTCGAGCGCCGGGACTGGCTGGGCCTCGAGCTGCGCGAGGCCCCCGCGGCCGACGCAGCCGTCCTCGGCGCCGTGCATCCGCAGGATCACGTCGAGCGGGTGCGATCCTTGAGCGCCGCCGGGGGCGGCTCCTTCGATCCGGAGACGGTCGCGAGCGCGGGGTCCTACGACGCGGCCCTGCACGCGGCCGGCGGCGCCTGCGCACTGGTTGAGGCGCTCGCGGCCCGGCAGGCGCCGTTCGGGTTCTGCGGGCTGCGCCCGCCCGGCCATCACGCCGAGTCCGCGCAGGCGATGGGCTTCTGCCTGTTCAACAATGCGGCGGTTGCCGCGCGGCACGCGCTCGACTCGCTCGGCGTGGAACGCGTCCTGATCGTCGACTGGGACGTGCACCACGGCAACGGCACCAACGACATCTTCCACTCCTCGCGCGAGGTCCTCTACGCGTCGATCCACGAGTCTCCCCTCTTCCCGGGTACGGGCCCCCTCGAAGATCAGGGCTCCGGCGTAGGCGAGGGCTACACGATCAACCTGCCGGTGCCGCCCGGCTCCGGTGAGCGGCGGTGGCTCGCGCTGCTCGAGCACGTGATCGCCCCGGTTGCGCGCGCCTTCGAGCCGGAGCTGGTGCTCGTCTCCGCTGGGTTCGATGCGCACCGGGCCGACCCGCTCGCGACGTGCATGCTCGAGGCGGGCTCGTTCGGAGAGATGGCCCGTCGCGTCAACGAGCTGGCGGGCGAGGCGGGGGCGCCGCTGGGCCTGCTGCTCGAGGGCGGCTACGACCTCGACGCGCTGGCGCAATCGGTGATTGCGACGCTCGAGGCCCTCGCCGGCGGCTCGGCGCCGCGGTCGGTGGAGCCGGACCCGCTCACGCTGCGCGCTGCGCGGCAGGTCGCCCGCTACTGGCGCCTATGAGCCGAGCAGGAAGCCGAGCCCCAGCGCGAGCAGGATGACGACCAACGCGACGATCGCGGCGGGCACGCGCCAGTCGAGCGGCCGCCGGTAGACGAGGTCGACCCGGGCGCCGCAGCGCAGGCACGCGAGCTGATCCGCCTCGGCCTCGTCGCCGCAGCGCGGGCACCTGCGGCCGAGGGGCTCCGTAACGGTGGCCGCCGATGGTGCCTCAGGCAAGGCCGCGAACCTCAGGGGCTGCCGGGGCTGCCGGCGCCAGCCGTCTGCGTGGCCTGCCGCGCCTGCGGGCCATCGCCGGTCCCGGCGCCGTCCGCTCCGCCCTGGCTGTGGGCCGCGGCGCTCACCGGGGCGCCGCAGCTCGAGCAGAAGCGTGCGTCGATCGAGTGGATCGCGCCGCATTGCTCGCAGGTGCCGGCGATTCCGCTCTGAACGAGCTCTGTGAGCGTGCCGTCGGTCGCCAGTGCCTTCGCGATCGCGCGCGTCTCGTCATCGATCACCTTGAGCTCGGCGACCTTGCGCTCGACGAGCGCGTCGTCCTTGCGTCCCCGCCGGCGCAGCTCGAACACGAGCGCGCCCACCTCGAGCAGCAGCACTTCCCGCGTCCGCCGGAGGCGCCGCAGCCGGCGTCGCAGCTTGCCACGCTCGACGGCACCGGGCCCCCGCCCCGTGTCGTCGGCACCGGCAGGGGGCGAGGATCCAGCGGCGGTCCGCTCGACCGTTCTGCCCAGGCGCGCCCGCAGGCCCTCACCCGAGTCGCTGGTGGCCGAGGCGGCGCCATCGCGTCGCTTGAATCGCGCTGCCATGGTGCGGAAAGTGTAAACGGCGCGTTGCACGGCTACTGCGGCGCGCCGGCCACGGACGGCGCAACCGTTTCTCGCGCCTGTGGCGAAGCCTTCGCACGCAGGTCCAGTGGCGTGGCACGAGCGACGGGACGATGCAGGCGTCAGCTTTCTCGAACCGGAGGTGAGCAATGTATGGCGCACTGGGATGGGTCCACGCACGGCTGGATGACGTCGTGCGACGGCGTCGAGGAGGATCGCCGGCGGCGCCGCGCGGTCATGCGCGTGAGCGCGGGCAGGGCACGGTCGAGTACGTCGCATTGATCCTGCTCGTGGCGCTGGTGATGGCCGGCGTCGTCGCGTCGATGAAGAACTTCAAGACCGACGGCAGCGAGCTCGGCGAGGCGATCATCACGAAGATCAAGGAGGCCGTCCAGCAGATCCAGTTCTGACGGACCCGCGCGGTGCGGTGGGGTGCGTGCACGCAGTCCCTGCGAACATGGGCGTGTGCACGTACCCGACCCGCCAGTGACTTCGCAGCCCGGCCCCGCCGGAGCCGCCGAGCATCCCACCCGCGGCGATGGGCGCTCGCCCGGTGGCCTGCGAGATGTCGAGATACTGCCGGGCTTCGTCCGCAGCGCCGACGGCTCGGCGCTGATCGCCGCCGGCGGCACGCGTGTGATCTGCACGGCATCGGTCACGAGCAACGTTCCGCGCTGGATGGCCGGCAAGGGGCGTGGATGGGTGACCGCCGAGTACGGGATGCTGCCGGCGTCGACCGGCGAGCGCAAGCAGCGCGACGTGGCGCGCGGCCGGCCCGACGGCCGGACCGTCGAGATCCAGCGCCTGATCGGGCGCTCGCTGCGGGCGGTCGTCGATCTGGCGGCGCTCGGCGAGCGCAGCGTATACGTCGACTGCGACGTCCTCGAGGCCGACGGGGGCACGCGCTGCGCTGCCATAACGGGCGCCTACGTCGCGCTGCGACTCGCCCTCGTGCGGCTCGTGGAGACCGGCGTGCTGGACGCCCTCCCGTTCACCGACTCGGTCGCCGCCGTCTCCTGCGGGATCGTCGACGGTGAGCCGCTGCTCGACCTCGACTACTCCGAGGACTCGACCGCCGAGGTCGACATGAACGTGGTGATGAGCGGGGCTGGCGGCCTGATCGAGGTACAGGCGACGGCCGAGCGCACCCCGCTCTCGCGAGCCTCGCTCGACGCGCTGCTGGCGCTCGCGGCATCCGGGATCGAGCAGCTGCGCGCCGCGCAGGCGCGCACGACCGGCGAGCCGCCGAGCGGCGGGCGGGGCTGAGCCCGTAGATGGGTAGCCCCACGACCCCGGCCGGCGGGGGTCGCTCCCAGACCCACGCTGCCTAGGTCAGGTGGAGCTCGTGCTCGCTACGCGCAACGCGCACAAGCTGCGCGAGCTGCGCGAGCTGCTGGCGCCGCACGACCTGCTGCCGCTGCCGGAGGGCATCGAGCTGCCGCCCGAGGACGGCGACTCCTTTGCCGCCAACGCCGCGGCCAAGGCCCGGGCGGCCGCACGCGTGACCGGTGCGCCTGTGGTGGCCGACGACTCGGGCATCGAGGCGCGCGCGCTCGGCGGAGCGCCCGGCATCCGCTCGGCGCGCTACGCCGGCGAGCATGCGGCGGACGAGGAGAATCTCGCCAAGCTGTTGCGCGAGGTGCCCAGCGGCGGCGACCGCCGCGTCGCCTACGTCTGCGTGCTCGCATGTGTGCTGCCGCGCGCCGGCGCCGCAACGGCGGCCGGGCCGACGGGCGAGCGCGAGCGCTCCTTCCGGGCGAGGGAGCCGGATCCGACCACCTACGAGCTGCGTGGCTTCGAGGGGCGCTGTGAGGGCACGCTCGCCGAGGAGGGGCGCGGAGGGGGCGGGTTCGGCTACGATCCCGCGTTCGTGCCGCTCGACGTGCTCGGCGGTCGCACGATGGCCGAGCTTGCCGCCAGCGAGAAGCACGCGATCAGCCATCGAGCGCGCGCGGCGCGCCTGCTGCTCCCATGGCTCGACCGGCGGGCGGCGGACTGAGCTCGCCGGGGCCGTCGGGGGCGGAGCGGGCGGGCGTGATCGGCCCGGTGGCCGGGGCCCCGCGCCGTACGCGCGCAGCCGCCGTCTCGATCGCATCCAACAGCAGCCTGATCGTCCTGAAGCTGGTCGCCGGGGTGCTCACCGGCTCGATCGCGATCATCACCGAGGCGATCCACTCCTCGATCGATCTGCTGGCCTCGGTCGTCGCCTTTCTCTCCGTGCGCCAGGCTGAGAAGCCGGCCGACGAGTCGCATCCCTACGGCCACGAGAAGGTCGAGAATCTCGCGGCGGCGATCGAGGGGGCGCTCATCCTCGTCGGCGCCGGGGTGATCGTCTTCGCGTCCGTGGGGCGCTTGATCGAGGCGACTCCGGTCGAGCGTCTGGGCTTCGGGATCGGCGTTATCGCCCTCTCGGCGATCACCAACGTGATCGTCTCGAGCTACCTCGTGCGCCAGGCGCGGCTTGCGGACTCGCCCGCCCTGCACAGCGACGCCGCTCATCTGCGCGCGGATGCCCTGACCTCGGGGGGCGTTCTCGTCGCGCTGGTGCTCGTCCAGGCGACCGGTATCGAGCAGATCGACCCGATCGCCGCGCTGCTCGTGGCGGGCGCGATCGTCTTCGCCGGCGTGCGCATCCTCAGTCGCTCCTCGCGGGTGCTGGTCGACGAGGCTCTGCCCGAGCGGGAGCTCGCAGCGATCCGGGAGGCGATCGAGGGCTACGGCGCAGCGGAGGTGCTCGGCTTCCACAAGCTCCGCGCTCGACGCGCGGGCAGCCGCCGTTATGTCGACCTCCACGTGCAGTTCCGCCCCGACATCCGGCTCGACCGTGCGCACGCGCTGGCGCACGAGCTGCAAGGCGAGATTCGCGCACGCGTGCGCGGCGCCGACGTCCTGATCCACCTCGAGCCCGGCGACCACGCAGACCCGGAGCGGCGGGCCGATCCGCGCGGCGAGCCGCACCGGCACGGCCGGTCGGGTCCGTCCGGTCTCAGCGCAGGTTGATGGCAGCGGCTGCGGCCACGGCGAGAAACACGAAGAAGTAGCCCACGTAGCCGTTCATGAAGAGCAGCAGACCGGCGATGAGGAAGCCGCCGGCGGTGACGAGCCAGGAGATTCGCGATAGCGGCATCCGGGTATTGTGGACGATCCCCCGTGATCCGGTCCGCGTCCACGCCCGAGCGCGCGCTCGACTACCTGCATGAGCTCGGGACCGACATCCGCGCGGCGGTGATGCTCGATTCGGGCGGAGCCCTCGCTGCACACTCGCGTGGCCACCGCTCGCGCGCGGAGCCCCTGCGCCAGCTCGTCATGGAGCTCTTTCAAGATGCCGATGCGGCAGCGGACGGGGGGGCGGAGGGTGTCGAGGTCACGACGCCGAGGGGCTCTGTCTTCGCGGTCCGAAGCTCGTCCTGGATGCTCGCCGTGGTCACCGGCCACGCGGTGCTCTCCTCGCTCGTGCTGTATGACCTGCGCCAGGTGCTCGTTGAGCTCGCGCGCTCGAGCTCATGAAGGAGCGCCGCGGCGCGGTCGGACGGGCGAGCGGAATCGCCGATCAGCTGAGTGCGGCGATGAGACGCCGCCAGCAGTCGCGCGAATCACGCGTGCTCGTCTACGACGCCGACGGCCAGCCGCGACTGTGCCGGCCGGGCAGCGAGGGCCACGAGGCTCTGCTCGCGACGTCCGAGCGCATGGTGGCCCTGGTGTTGGAGAGGGGCGCGGCATCAGGGCGCAAAGCGACGGGCGGGGCCGCCACGCGAGGACGCCGAGCGGGTGGCGGCGCTGCAGAGGCCTGATCGGCCACCCTCGAAGATCGCCGCAAAATGCGGATAGATGCTCGCCATGCCACGTGGAGAGCGCGATGCGATGCCGTCGCCGTCCGTGGCCGCTGTTAGGTTGCGGGCGTTCTAGGAATCGCTCAAGGAGGCACAGTGACGAAGTCCGAGTTCGTGGATCAGATGGCGGCGGAGGCCGATCTCAACAAGGCGGAGGCCGGCAGGGCTGTCGACGCGTTCGTCTCTGTTGTCGAGGAGACGCTCAGCCGGGGCGGTGAAATCAGCTTCACGGGCTTCGGGAAGTTCTCGGTCAGCGAGCGCGGGGCGCGCCAGGGGGTCAACCCCCAGACGGGTCAGCGCATCTCGATCGCCGCGAGCAAGGTTCCGCGCTTCACCGCCGGCTCGGCGCTGAAGAAGGCCGTCAAGGGCTAGCTTCGGGACGGCCCACCAGGGCGCGGCGGCGTCCGGGCCCGGGCGCAGCTTCGCGGCCGCCGAGCGCGGCGGGCCCAAGCGCGCTGATCGTCCAAGCGCCGGCTCAGCGCGGATGAGCGTCAGCGGGTTCCCGGACCGGCTCGCGGCGCTCGTCGAGGAGCGCCGGAGCCAGCTTCTGCTCGGCCTCGACCCGGACCCGGAGCGTCTCTGGCCCTCTGCGATCGGGAGCGTGACGGACAAGCGCTTGGGCTCCGAGCAGCCGGGGACGCGGGCTGACGGAGAGGGCGAGCACGTGCCCCCCAACGCTCTCCGCGAACGCGCCGAGCTGGCGGCCGCGGCCGTGGTCGGTCACTGCCGCGAGGCGATCGAGGCCGCGGCGCCGGCCTGCGTCGGGGTCAAGCTGCAGCTCGCCTGCTATGAGCGCCTGGGGGCGCCCGGCTGGGACGCGCTCGCCGCGACCATCGCGATCGCGCGCGACCATGGATTGCTCGTGATCGCCGACGGCAAGCGGGGCGACGTACCCCACACGGCGAGCGTCTACGCGGACGCGCTGGTGGGCCAGACGCGAACGCCGTTCGGCACCGTCCCCGGACTCGGGGCGGACGCGTTCACCGCCAACCCCCTGCTCGGGCGCGACGCGCTCGAGCCTCTCGTGGCGAGTGCGCGCGACCACGGCGCGGGCTGCCTGTGCCTGGTACGCACCTCAAACCCCGGCGCCGCCGAGCTCCAGGATGCCGGGCCTGCCGGCGCTGTGCTGCACGAGCGCGTCGCACTGATGGTCGACGAGCTCGGCGCAGGCTGTGTTGGCGAATGCGGCCTCTCGTGCGTCGGCGCCGTCGTAGGGGCGACGCGCCCCGAGCTCGTTCCACGGCTGCGCGAGCTCATGCCGCGTGCGGTCTTCCTCCTGCCCGGCGTGGGTGCGCAGGGCGGGCGCGTCGAGCTGCTGGCCTCTGCCTGGGCGCCGCATCCGGCCGCCGGGCTCGTAGTCGCGGCGCGCTCGATCGTCGACGCCCACCGGGACCGCGGCGGCGATCCGGCACGCGCGGCCGCTGCGGCAGCGAGCGAGCTGCGCGACACGCTGTGGTCGCAGGCTGTGGGCGGCGCGTAGATGGGTGATTCCAAGACCCCGCCCGCCCGGATGGCGCACGCGGCCGCGGAATCGACCAGCTGGCGGCCAAGTGCCCCCGGTGCCGGCGCTAGCATCGGGCGGCGATGGATCGCGAGTCACTGAGCCGTCCACGTTTTGCCGCGCCCGCTGCGCTCCTGCTCGCTGCTGTGGCCGTCTTCATCGTCCTGGTCGGCTCGCTCGGAGGGGGCTCGGCCGAGAGCGAGGCGCCGGGTGGCGACGGCGCCAGCGCTGAGCAGTCCGGGGACTCGGGCGGGGAGCAGGATGAGGCGGCGGACGGCTCGGAGGATTCGGGCGAGGGCGAGGACGAGGACGGCGGCGAAGGCGATGGCGAGAACGAGGGCGATGGCTCGAGCTCGGGCGTCTACGAGGTCGAGCCCGGCGACACGCTCGGGGGCATCGCGGACAAGACCGGCCTGACTGTGGAGCGCCTGAAGGAGCTGAACCCCGAGCTCGACGCGCAGACTCTCTCGCCGGGGCAGGAGATCAAGATAAGCGGGTGAGCACCCACCAGCCACGGCCGCGCGCCGGGCGTGCGGGTTGTGCGCGAGCTTACGCGCCAGGGGCTTCGCAGCGCATCCGGGCGCTTTTCCTCTCGGCGGTGCTGTCGATGGCGGGGCTGCTGCTCGTCGCCTCACCGCGGGTCGCCGCGGCGGAGCGCTCGCAACGCCCGAGCGTCGACGCGACGGCTGCGATCGTCATCGACGCGCGCAGCGGCGAGCGCCTGTTCGAGGAGGGCTCCGCGGAGCGCCACCCGATCGCCAGCACGACCAAGCTCATGACCGCGCTGGTCACGCTCGAGCGCGCCGAGCTCGATGATGTCTTCACGGCTCCCGCCTATAGGGCGGAGGCGGCGGAGTCGAAGATCGACCTGCGCCGCGGCGAGCGCATGCGTGTGCGCGACCTTCTCACCGCGCTGCTGCTCGAGAGCGCCAACGATGCCAGCGTGACGCTGGCCGAGGGCATCGCCGGCTCACGCTCTGCATTCGTCGAGCAGATGAACCGCCGCGCCCGAGAGCTCGGACTCCGCGACACCCATTACGCGAACGCGATCGGCCTCGACGATCCGGACAACTACTCGAGCGCGCGAGATCTCGCCGTGCTCGCCCGGCACCTGATGCGCGACCCTCGCTTCGCCCGCGTGGTTGCCCGGCCGCGCGCCAAGCTCCGGAGCGGACGCCGCGCCCGCGTGGTGAAGAATCGCAACGCGCTTGTGGACCGCTACCCGTTCGTGGACGGGATCAAGACCGGACACACGCGCAAGGCCCGGGACGTGCTCGTCGGCGCTGCGAGCGGAAGGGGGGCGCAGGTGATCAGCGTGGTGCTCGGCGAGCCAAGCGAGAGCGCCCGCAACGAGGACACGCTCGAGCTGCTGCGGTACGGGCTCGACCAGTTTCGGCGAGTGCCGGCCGTGCGACGCGGGCGTACCCTCGCGCGCGCTGATGCCGAGGACATCCCCGATCGGCGCGTGCGGCTCGTCGCGGCGCGGGACGTCGCGCTGACGGTTAGGCGCGGTGAGCGCCCGCGCCTGCGCATCGACGCGCCCTCCGAGCTCTCGGGCCCGTTGCCCGCCGGCCGCCGGGTCGGTGCGGCGACAGTCATCTACGGCGGCAAGCCGGTCCGCACCGTCGCGCTCGTGACCGCTCAGGCGGTGCCCGCGGCCGGCGTCCTCGACGTGCTCCGCTCGAACGTATCCTCTGGGATCGTGGTCCTGTTGCTGCTGGCCGCGACGATCGGCTTGGTTGCTGGAATCCGCCTGCGCAATCGGCGTGCTCGGGGCCCGCGGCGGTCCGGGCGGCGTGCGAGCGCTGCGCGATGATCGTCACGGTCACGCTCAACGCCGCCGTCGACAGGACGCTCGCCGTTCCGAACTTTCGGCTCGGGCGCCGCCACCGTGCCGTCGAGAGCACGTCGATGGCCGGCGGCAAGGGTGTGAACGTGGCGCGTGCGCTCAAGGCGCTCGGGCGCCCGGTGATCGCCACGGGGCTGATCGGTGGGCCGACCGGAAGCTCGATCGCCGAGCAGCTCACCGCGGAGGGCATCGTCAACGACTTTGCCCGGATCGAGGACGAGTCCCGAACCTCGACGGCGGTCATCGATCCGGCGACAGGCGAGCAGACCGAGACCAATGAACGCGGCCCGAGCGTCTCGACCGCCGAGCTCGAGCGGTTCTTCGACAAGCTGCTCTACATTGCCAGCGGGGCGGCGATGTGCGTGTTCTCGGGCAGCCTGCCCCGGGGAGTCGACCCGGACCTCTACGCGCGCCTGATCCGCGAGCTGCGCAAGCTCGGCGTGACCACGCTGCTGGACTCCGAGGGTGAGCCGCTGAGACTCGGTACGCGTGCGGAGCCGGCGTTCGTGGCGCCCAACGAGCTCGAGGCCGAGGAGCTCGTGGGCCACGAGTTCTCGGACGCCGACGGGCGCCTCGCGGCGGCAGGCGAGATCGCGGCGCTGGGCGCGCGCAACGTGCTGATGACGCTCGCGAGCGGATGCGTAGCGCTGCTCGGTGGGGAGGGGAGCCGGCGACTGCTGCGAGCGACGCTCGAGCCCCGCGAGGATCCGGTGTCGACGGTCGGCTCGGGCGATGCCTTTCTCGCCGGCTATGTCGCCGCGCTCTACGGCGGGTCCTCGCCGGAGGAGTGCCTGAGCCTGGGCGTCGCGTGCGGCGCGGAGTCGACGCAGCACTTCGGCGCGGGCGTGCTCGACGTCAAGGCCGCCGAGCGCCTGCTGCCCGAAGTCGCGCTCGAGGCCGTTGCGGAGCCGGCGCTCGGGCCGAGCTAGACGTGCCTCGGGCGGCCGCTCGCGACGCGCTTGGATCGGTCCGCGGCCTCGAATAGACTGCAGTTATGGAAGTCGAGATCGGCCGCGGAAAGAAGGGTCGGCGCGCGTACGGGTTCGATGACATCGCGATCGTGCCCTCGCGGCGCACGCGCGACCCGGACGACATCGACATCACCTGGACGCTCGGGCCCTACCGCTTCGAGCTGCCATTCCTCGCCGCTGCGATGGATGGCGTCGTGTCCCCGTCGATGGCCGGCATCATCGGCAAGCTCGGCGGCCTTGCGGTGCTCAACCTCGAAGGGCTCTTCACGCGCTACGAGGACGCCGACGCTCAGCTCGAGCGCATCTCGACGCTTCCGCTCGAGCGGGCGACCGCCGAGATGCAGCGCATCTACGAGGCGCCGATCATCCCCGAGCTGGTCGCCCAGCGCGTCGGGGAGATCAAGGAGCAGGGCGTGGTCGTCGCCTGCGCACTCACCCCCCAGCGGGTCATGCGCCACTACGAGCTGGCGCTCGAGGCCGGGCTCGACATTCTCGTGATCCAGGGAACGGTTATCTCGGCCGAGCACGTATCGGTCAGCTCGGAGCCGCTCAACCTCAAGGAGTTCATCCGCGAGGTGCCGGTGCCGGTCGTCGTCGGGGGCTGCGCCTCCTACTCGACCGGCCTGCATCTGATGCGCACCGGCGCGGTCGGGGTGCTGGCCGGCGTCGGGCCGGGAGCCGCGTGTACGACCCGCGGCGTGCTCGGGGTCGGTGTTCCGCAGGCGACGGCGATCGCCGACGTCCAGGCCGCTCGCTCGCAGCACATGCTCGAGACAGGCGAGTACGTGAACGTGATCGCCGATGGCGGCATGCGCACCGGCGGGGACGTATCGAAAGCCTTCGCCTGCGGGGCGGACGCCGTCATGATCGGATCCCCGCTGGCCCGGGCCTACGAGGCGCCGGGCCGCGGCCATCACTGGGGCATGGCCACCTTCCACTCCTCACTGCCTCGCGGCGCCAGGGTCGCGACACGCCAGAACGGCACGGTCGAGCAGATCCTGCTCGGGCCGGCGCACGAGAACGACGGCTCCTTCAACCTCGTGGGCAGTCTGCGCACGTCGATGGCGACCTGCGGCTACGAGGACATCCCGTCCTTCCACCGCGCAGAGGTCATGGTGGCGCCCGCTCTTCAGACCGAGGGCAAGCAGCTGCAGCGCGAGCAGGCGATCGGCATGGGGGCTCTGACCGCGGAGCCCGCGGTGCCCGCCCGGGACGGCATCGACGGTCACGGGCAGGACGAGCCCGTCGCGGACATCGGGCCGCAGCTCGAGCCCGCCCGGGACCGCACGCCGGGCTAGCGTTGGCGGAGGCCCTGGCCAAGGGCCGACCGTTGTCGGCCACCCCTCCCGCGGTCGCCGGCGAGGCGGCGGCGGCCACCGAGAGCGTCGTCGTGCTCGACTTCGGCGGCCAGTACTCGCAGTTGATCGCGCGCCGCGTACGTGAGCTGGGCGTCTTCTCGGAGCTGCTGCCGTCGAGCGCCTCGATCGAGGAGATCCGCCGCCGCTCCCCGCGCGGCCTGATCCTCTCCGGTGGCCCCGCGTCGGTCCACGACGAGGGCGCGCCCACGCTCCCGCCCGAGCTGCTGCGACTGGGCATTCCGCTGCTGGGCATCTGCTACGGAATGCAGGCGATGGCCCTGGCGCTCGGCGCGCCGGTCGAGGGGGCGCCGAGGGGTGAGTTCGGCCGGTCCCGCCTGATCGTCAGCGAGCCGGGACGGCTGTTGCGCGGCCTGCCGCAGGAGCAGGTCTGCTGGATGTCACACCGCGATCGCGTGATCGCTGCGCCGGAGGGCTTCTCCGCGCTCGCCTCGTCGGAGCAGTCACCTGTGGCCGCCTTCGAGGACTGCGCTCGCGGGCTCTACGGCATCCAGTTCCATCCCGAGGTCGTCCACACGCCGCACGGGCGCGAGATCCTCGCCACCTTCCTCGAGGATGCCTGCGGCTGCGAGCGGGGCTGGAGCGCCGCTTCGGTCGCCACCGAGCAGATCGAGCGGATCCGCGAGCAGGTGGGAGACGGGCGCGTGCTGTGCGGCCTCTCGGGAGGCGTCGACTCGTCGGTGGCGGCGCTGCTTGTGCACCGCGCGGTCGGCGACCGCCTCCACTGCGTCCTGGTCGATCACGGCCTGCTGCGGCGCAACGAGGCCGAGCAGGTCGTGACCGCATTTAGAGATCACTTCGAGGTCCCGCTCACGGTTGTGGACGCGCGCGAGCGCTTCATCGCCAGGCTTGCCGGGGTCTCCGACCCTGAACGCAAGCGCAAGCTGATCGGCGAGGAGTTCGTGAGGGTCTTCGAGGAGGAGGCGCTGCGGCTGGACAAGCCCGAGTACCTGGTCCAGGGGACGCTCTACTCGGACGTGATCGAGTCGGGCGGCGGTACCGGAACCGCCACGATCAAGTCCCACCACAACGTCGGCGGCCTGCCCGAGGAGCTCTCGTTCGAGCTCGTCGAGCCGCTGCGGGCCCTGTTCAAGGACGAGGTGCGCCAGGTGGGGGAGGAGCTCGGGCTGCCCGAGCGGCTCGTCTGGCGCCAGCCCTTCCCCGGGCCCGGCCTCGCGATTCGGATCGTCGGCGGCGAGGTGACCTCTGAGCGGCTCGCCATCCTGCGCGAGGCTGACGCGCTGCTGCAGGAGGAGATCCGCAGCGCGGGCCTCTACGGAGAGCTCTGGCAGTCCTTCTGCGTCCTCCCAGCCGATCTGCGCAGCGTCGGCGTCCAAGGCGATGGGCGCAGCTACGGACACGTGATCGTGATCCGCGCGGTCACCAGCGACGACGCTATGACGGCCGACTGGGCGCGCCTGCCCTACGACCTGCTCGAGCGCGTCTCCTCGCGGATGATCAACGAGCTGCCCGAGGTCAACCGCGTGACACTGGATATCACTTCAAAGCCCCCCGGCACGATCGAGTGGGAGTGACCGCGGACGGCTGGCGCCCGCGGTCCGGTCGCCGGCGTGATCGCCAGCAGCGACCGTGGCCTGCCCGCCGCGCAGTGACCGCAGTCGTCGGCTAGCGGCGGGCCCAGGCGCGCAGGAAGGGCAGCGGATCGACCGCATTGCCACCCTGCTGCCAGTCGCCGGTCCAGAGCTCGAAGTGAAGGTGGCAGGCACTGGTGTTGCCTGTACGGCCGACCTCGCCGATCGGCTGACCCGCGCGAACTCGATCGCCGACCTTGAGCGGCGAGGGCTCCTGCAGGTGCATGTAGGCGTGGTCGTAGGAGCCGCTGTCGATCACGAGGTAGTTGCCCGCGGCCGACTGGCTCTTGCTGAACTTGACCACTCCAGAGGCCGCTGCGACGAGCTTGGTGCCGCATGCCGCAAAGATGTCTTGGCCCTGGTGCCTGCGGCCGCCGCCTCCGCCGGCGCGGCCGCCGCCACGTCCGGTCCCGAAGCGGGCACCTGACTCGCCGAAGTTGTAGCTCCCGCGGATCGGGAACACGCCGCGCCTCGCCGGACCGCGCGGGGCGGACGCATCGTCGTCATCGCCCGAGCGCTCGTCCTCCTCGCGATCGCCGGAGTCCTTCTTGCGATCGCGCGAGTCGTCGTCTCCGTCGTCGTCCGAGAAGTCTCCCTGCACCGGCGTCTCGCCGGCCGGCGACCCGCCGGTGTTGTCCGGGCGCGCCTGGGCGGCGGCCGGGAGCAGGAGGGCGACGGCGAGAGCTGCCGCCAGTGCGCCCAGTAGCGATGGCATCGACCACAGCGGCCGGAGATCGGAGATAGACGTTCGTGTCACTGCGCCTCTCTTTCGTACGGGCCTACGGGGTTAGCTGACGGGCTTGCGCAGAAAGAGCTGCGCTACGGACGGCGACGCTGGGGACGCGCGCCCGATTCGCCCCATGAAGGCCCTGAACGGACCTCCTGTGGTTCCCCCGTTCCGCCCCGGCTCGGCCGGTGCGGATTCGGCAGGCTTGATGAGTTGGTCGGGCACTATAACCGCCTGTCAAGTCGGAGTTGCGGTGGGTCCGTAGATTCCTCTGGTTGAGGGGCTCGGAATCCGATCCCGCGCTGGCGGCGGGGCGGTGGGGATCGGTGCTCAGTGAGGATGTCGGCCGTGTCGCCCGGACCCGAAGTCCTGCAACGAGCGTTTCAGCGCGCAAGGCGCTGGCTGCGCCGGAGGCCAGCTTCTATCGGGGCCACGGGCACGCCCGGCAAGCGGCGGAGGGCGCGGTCTGGCACCATGTCGCGAGGCTGCGCGCTGCGCGAGCCGCGGTCCGCTGCTGCGGCATGCCTTCGACAAGATGAGAACCTACGTCGCCACACCCGCTACGCGCGAGCGCAACTGGCTCGTCGTCGACGCGAACGGCAAGACGCTCGGGCGTCTGGCAAGCCAACTCGCCGGCGTGCTGCGCGGAAAGCGAAAGCCCGAGTACACGCCGCACTGCGACGTCGGCGACTTTGTGATCGTGGTCAACGCGGAAAAGATCGCCGTCACGGGCCGCAAGCGGACCGAGAAGCGCTACTACCGCCACTCCGGATACCCCGGCGGCCTGCGCTCGCGTACCCTGGCCGAGATGCTCGCTCGCCGCCCGGAGGAAGTCATTCGCAAGGCCGTCAAGGGAATGCTGCCGCGCAACCGACTCGGCCGCGCGCAGCTGCTCAAGCTGAAGATCTACGCCGGACCTGACCATCCCCACCAGGCCCAGCAGCCCCTGCCGCTGGAGATCGAGACGCGATGAGCGACGAAGAGCCGCAGGATCCGACGCCCGAGGAGTCGAAGCCCGAGGAGTCAACGCCGCAGGATCCGACGCCCGAGGAGTCGAAGCCCGAGGAGTCGACGCCGCAGGATCCGACGCCCGAGGAGTCGAAGCCCGAGCAGCCTCAAGCCGAGGAGCCGCAGTCCGAGCAGCCTCAAGCCGCCGAGCCTTCGTCGGAGGAGGCGCCGCCCGAGCAGCCGCAAGCTGACGCGCCGGCGTCCGAGCAGTCGCAGGCCGAGCGGTCCCAGGCCGACGCCGGCGGGCGCGCCCGGGACGGGGCGCGCAGGGGCCGTCAATCCGGTGGCGCCGGCAGCAAGGAGAGCTCCCCAGGCGAGCGCGAGGAGGCCATACCGGGAGCCCATCTCGAGCCGGACCTGGTGCTCGAGGAGCAGGGCGCCGAAGACCCCTACTCTGAGTACGCCTCCGGCCGCTACGAGGATGCAGAGGCGGAAGCCGCGCCGGAGCCGGCGAGCGAGGCACCGGCCGAGCAGCCGCGCGCGGCCACGCCGCTCGACCTCGCGGCAGATGCCCGCTACCCCGCGACCGGCAAGCGCAAGACGGCGGTCGCGAGGGTCATCCTGCGCCCCGGCGACGGCGCGTACACGGTCAACGGCCGTCCCCTCGACGAGTTCTTCCCGCGCCCCGCGCTGCAGCGCCGCGCCCGCGAGGCGCTCGAGGCCGCCGGCTACGAGTCCTCCATGGACGTGCGCGCGCGCATCCACGGCGGCGGTGTCTCCTCGCAGGCCGGGGCGCTGAGGCACGGCGTTGCGCGCGCGCTGGTGGAGGCCGATCCGGGCCTGCGTGGCGAGCTCAAGCGCCGCGGGCTGCTTACACGCGACGCTCGCGCTAAGGAGCGCAAGAAGGCCGGGCTCAAGAAGGCGCGTAAGCGTCCGCAGTTCTCGAAGCGCTGATCGACGGCCGCACAGGGTTGTGACGATCGAGCGCGATACGCCGCGTGTGCGACGGCGCCTCTTCGGCACCGACGGCGTCAGGGGTGTCGCAGGCGAGCTGATGTCGGCCGAGCTCGCGCTCGCGCTGGGCCGCGCCGTCGCGTCGGTCTCCCCGGCGGACGCGCCCCAGGTCCTGATCGTGCGCGACACGCGCGAGTCCGGCGAGATGCTCGAGGCCGCCCTGGCCGCGGGCGTCGCCGCGGCCGGCGGGCATGCGCTGCTCGGCGGTGTGCTGCCCACGCCCGGCGCGGCTCTGCTCGTCCGCCGCCTCGGGCTCGACCTCGCGGCGGTCGTCTCGGCCTCGCACAACCACTACACCGACAATGGCATCAAGTTCTTCGGCTCGGATGGCACGAAGCTGCCGGATGCCGAGGAGGAGCGTGTCGAGGCGATCATGGACGCACCTCCGCCTGCTCCGGCGCCCGGTCGCGTCCGAGAGCTGCACGGGGCCGGCGGCGACTACCTGCGCGAGCTCCACGCGCGCTTCCGCGAGCTCGACCTCGCCGGAACGCGGGTGCTGCTCGACTGCGCTCACGGCGCCACCTACCGGGTCGCGCCGGAGATCTTCCGCCGCCTCGGCGCCGATGTCGAGGTGCTGGCCGCCGAGCCAGACGGGCGCAACATCAACGACGGCTGCGGCTCCACGCACATCGCCTCGCTCGCGGACCGCATGCGCGAGGGATCCTTCGACCTCGGCTGCGCCTTCGACGGAGACGGCGACCGGATGCTGGCAGTCGACCGGACCGGCGCAGTCGTCGATGGAGACGAGCTGATCGCGCTCGCTGCGCTGCACAGGCGAGCCGCGGGCGAGCTCGCGGGCGATGGCGTCGCGGTCACGGTGATGACCAACTACGGCTTCCATCAGGCGATGGATGCCGCCGGGGTTCAGGTTGCCACCACGCCGGTGGGGGATCGTCACGTGCTGGCCGAGCTGCTGCGCCGCGGCTGGGTGCTCGGCGGCGAGCAGTCCGGCCACATCATCGACGCCGCCTTCGTGCCTGCGGGAGACGGCATCGCATCCGCGCTGATGACGCTCGAGGCGCTCGGCGGCGCGGACCTGGCTCGGCGCGACGCTATGCGCAAGCTGCCGCAGCGGCTCGTCAACGTCCGCGTGGCCGACCGCGATGCGCTCGACTCGGCGGCGGCGGTGTGGCGCGCGGTCGAGCAGGAAGAGCAGTCGCTTGTCGGGCGGGGACGCGTGCTGCTGCGCCCATCGGGCACCGAGCCGCTCGTGCGCGTGATGGTCGAGGCACCCGACGATGCCGAGTGCGACGAGGTCGCCGCGCGGCTCGCCCGTGCCGTCGAGCTGGAGCTCGGCTGACTCGTGTGCGGGATCGTCGGATACGTCGGCCCCCGGCTCTGCCGCGAGCTGCTGCTGGAGGGCCTCGAGCAGCTCGAGTACCGGGGCTATGACTCCTCGGGCCTCTCGGTGCTCAGCGACGGCGAGCTCGAGACGGTGCGCGCGGTGGGAAACCTCTCCTTCCTGCGCCAGGCTGTGGGCGAGCAGGTCACCCCGGCCCCGGCGGGCGCGGACGGGGGGCCGCCGAGCACGGGCATCGGCCACACGCGCTGGGCCACCCACGGGGCGGTTACGGAGGCGAACGCCCACCCGCACGCGGACAACGCGGGCCGAGTGCACATCGTGCTCAACGGGATCGTCGAGAACCATCTCGAACTGCGCGAGCGGCTCAGCGCCGAGGGGGCGACCTTCAGCTCCGACACCGACGCCGAGGCCGTCGTCCACCTGGTAGCCCACCATTACGCTGGCGATCTGCTCGACGCCGTGCGCGCGGCCTATGCCGAGCTGCGCGGGCACTACTCGTTCGTCGCGATGTGCGTGGACGAGCCGGGCCTGCTGGTCGCCGCGCGCAAGCAGACGCCGCTCGTGATCGGAGTGGGGGAGGGGGAGCGCTTCGTGGCATCGGCGATCCCAGCATTTCTCGGCGAGACGCGCCAGGTCCAGTTCGTCGAGGACGACGAGATCGTCGCGGTGCGCGCCGGTGAAGCGCGCTTCATCGACGCATCGGGCGCGCCGCTCGAGCGCGAGCAGACGCTGATCGACTGGGATCACGAATCCGCCGAGAAGGCCGGCTACGAGACCTTCATGCTCAAGGAGATCCACGACCAGCCGGACGCCGTGGCCGAGACGATCGCGGATCGGCTGCCGGAGGGCGGTGGGATCGAGCTCGGGGAGATCGGCCTCTCCGATGACGAGCTGCGCGACCTGCGCCGGATCGTGATCGTCGCGTGCGGCACCTCCTACCACGCGGGGCTGGTCGGGCGCTACGCGATCGAGCAGTGGGCGCGCGTGCCCGTCGAGACCGACATCGCGTCCGAGTACCGCTACCGCAATCCGGTCGTGGGAGCGGGCGATCTCGTCATCGGCATCACGCAGTCCGGGGAGACGGCCGATACGTTGGCTGCGATGCGCCTCGCGCGCGAGCAGGGCGCGAAGGTGCTCGCGATCGCCAACGTGATGGGCAGCCAGGCGACGCGCGATGCCGACGGCACGCTCTTCACGCGCGCCGGCCTCGAGATCGGCGTCGCCGCGACCAAGACCTTCGTATCGCAGGTGGCTGCGATGTACCTGCTCGCGCTCAAGCTGGCGCAGACGCGCGAGGCGCTCTCGGCGGAGTGCTTGGCCGGCGTGATCGAGGAGGTGCGGGAGCTCCCGGAGAAGCTCAGGGAGACGCTCGCCTCGGTCGACGTCGACGTCAGTGCGGTAGCCGAGCGTTGGTACGACGCTTCCTTCTTCCTCTATCTCGGGCGCCATATCGGGCTGCCGATATGCCTCGAGGGCGCGCTCAAGCTGAAGGAGATCTCCTACATCCCGACCGACGCCTATGCCGCGGGAGAGATGAAGCACGGACCGATCGCCCTGCTCGACGACAGGACGCCGGTGGTCGTCGTGGCGACCGAGGCGCCGGTGCTCGAGAAGCTGCTCTCGAACGCGTCTGAGGCCAGAGCGCGCGGGGCGCACGTGATCGCGGTCGCGACGGAGGGCTCCCACGAGGTCGCCGCGCACGCCCAGTCGGTATTCCGCGTGCCGCGTACGCAGTGGCTGCTGCAGCCGATGCTGGCGATCGTGCCGCTCCAGCTGCTCGCCTACCGGATCGCGCGCGCGCGTGGGCTGAACGTGGACCAGCCGCGCAACCTCGCCAAGACCGTAACCGTCGAGTAGCCCGTCGTGTCGCTGCCGGACTGGCTCGACGCGCTCTACCTGGCCGACGAGATGCGTGCGGCCGATGCCTACGCGATCGAGCGCGAGGGCACTCCCTCGCTCGAGCTGATGGAGCGCGCCGGCGCCGGCCTCGCCCGGGCGACGAGCGAGGCCGCGACGAACGCCGGGCCGCTGCGGATCCTCGTCGGCAAGGGAAACAACGGCGGCGACGGCCTGGTGGCGGCGCGTCTGCTGCGCGCCGAGGGCCGCCGCGTCGAGGTGCTCTGCCTGACCGAGCTCGCCGAGTTGCGTGGCGACGCGCGCACGAACCTCGACCGACTCCCCGGCGAGGCGCCGCGGCCGTGTCCGGACGGCCTCGAGACCGACGCGCTCGAGGGCTCCGGAGCGGTCGTCGACGCGCTGCTCGGTACCGGCTTCTCGGGGACCCCGCGTGAGCCGGTGGCGGGGGCGATCGCCGCGATCAACTCCCAGCTGGCCCCGGTGATCGCCTGCGACGTACCCTCGGGCGTCGACGCCTCGAACGGCGAGGTGGAGGGCGAGGCCGTGCGCGCGAGCGTGACCGCCACCTTCCATGGGCCGAAGGTCGGTCTGCATGTGGCGCCGGGCGCCCAGCACGCCGGACGGGTGAAGGTGGTCGACATCGGCATCGCGCGCGGCGCTCCGGCGCCGAGCGTGGCCGGGCTCATCTCCGAGCGCGTGCTCGAGCGCCTGCCCACCCGCGCCCGCGCCGGCTCCAAGTTCAGCTCGGGGACCGTAGTCGTGGCCGGCGGCGCACGCGGGCTGACGGGAGCCCCGTGCATGGCCGCGCTGGCGGCTATGCGTGCCGGCGCGGGCTATGTGCAGGTGGCCGTGCCCGCGTCGGCCGAGGCCGTGCTCGAGTCGAGGCTGCTCGAGGCGATGACCGTCGGCCTCGAGGACGAGGACGGGCACCACGTCGCTGCGAGCGCGGAGCGCGTCGCTGGGCTCGCCGAGCGCGCGGGCGCCGTGGTCGTCGGGCCCGGCATCGGCCGCAGCGAGCACGCGTTCGAGTTCGCGCGTGCCGTCGCCCGCACCGTGAGCCAGCCGCTCGTGATCGACGCCGACGGCCTGAACGCGCACGCGGGAGCACTCGAGTCGCTTTCGGATCGGCGCGCGCCGACCGTCCTGACGCCGCACGCAGGGGAGCTGGGGCGCCTGCTCGAGCGTCCCTCCTCCGACATCGAGCGGCAGCGGTTGCAGTACGCCCGGGAGGCCGCCGAGCGAAGCGGTGCGATAGTGCTGCTCAAGGGCGACGACTCGATCGTGGCGGTGCCGGGCGGCCCGGTCGCGATCTCTCCCGGGGCTACTCCCGCGCTCGCCACCGCGGGTACGGGCGATGTCCTCACGGGCGTCATCGCCGCGCTGCTCGCGCGCGGGCTGGATGCGCTGCAGGCCACCGCGGCCGGCGTGCTTGCGCACGCGCGCGCCGGAAGGGCAGCCGCGGCGCGCGTGGGAGTGGACCACACGATCGCAAGCGACGTGATCGAGGCGCTGCCGAGCGCCTTCGCGGGTCCCTAGTGCCTTCCGAGGGACCTACGCGCGCGCTCGCCCGCGTCGATCTCGGCGCCGTCGAGCGCAACTGCCGGCGCCTGCGCTCGGCGCTGGCCGCCGACACCGAGCTGATGGCGGTCGTGAAGGCCGACGGCTACGGCCACGGGGCGGTCGCGTGTGCCCACGCAGCGCTCGCGGGGGGCGCCACGTGGCTCGGCACAGCGACCGCCGAGGAGGCGGTGGAGCTTCGCCGCCACGACATCGACGCGCGCGTGCTCGTCCAGGGGGCGCTGGCGCCGGCGGACTGCGCGGTCGCGATCGACGTCGGCGCGGAGGTGGTCGTCTGGCGGCGGGAGCAGGTGCGCGGGCTAGCCGAGCAGGCGCGCGAGACCGCGACCCCCGTGCGCGTGCACGTCAAGCTCGACACGGGCATGGGCAGGCTCGGAACGGCCGAGCCGACCGAGGCGCTCGCCGTGGCCGAGCTCGTGGCCGCGGACGCGCGGCTCGAGCTCGCGGGCGTGATGACCCACTTCGCGACGGCCGACGAGCCCGGCGACGGGCATTTCCCGAGCCAGCTGGCCGCGTTCGCGAGCTTCGTCGAGCGGGTGCGTGCGGCGCATCCCGGTGTGATCGCACATGCCGCCAACAGCGCAGCGACCCTGCGCGACCCCGCCGCCCACTTCGATCTCGTTCGCTGCGGGATCGCCGTCTACGGACTCGATCCCTTTCATGGTGATGCGGCGGAGCGTGGGCTCGAACCGGCGCTGTCGCTCGAGTCCTACCTCGCCGACGTCAAGCAGCTCGACGCCGGTCAGAGCGCCGGCTATGGCCGGCGCTTCGTCGCGCACTCCCCAACGTGGATCGGGGTGCTGCCGATCGGCTACGGCGACGGCGTGCGCAGGGGGCTGTCGAACAACGCCGACGTGCTCGTGGATGGGCGGCGCCACCCGCTCGTGGGCACGGTGAGCATGGACAACGTGACGATCGATCTGGGTCCAGAGACGACTCTCGAGCCCGGCGCGAGGGCAGTGCTGATCGGGGCTCAGGGCGGCGAGCGGCTCTCGTGCGAGGAGATGGCAACCAGGCTCGGCACGATCAACTACGAGGTCACCTGCGGTCTCAGCGCGCGCGTGCGGCGCGCGTACGAGCGCTCATGAACGGCGGGGTAACGGTGGGCTGCGGGGAGCTCGCGAGGCGGCTTGGCGCCGAGCCCGCGGTGCGCGCCGTGCGCGAGGCGCTTGCGGGAGGCCGCGAGGACGTATGGCTCGTGGGCGGATGCCCGCGGGATGCGCTGCTCGGTCGGCCGATCACCGATGTCGATCTAACGGTCGCTGGCGATCCCGAGCCGGTCGCGCGTGCCGTCGCGCGGGTCGCCGGAGGCCCGGTGTTCCGGCTCTCGGAGGCGTTCGGAGCGTGGCGCGCGCTCGACGGCGACCGGCGCTGGCAGTGCGATATCTCCCCACTCGCACCGGGTGGCCTCGACGAGGACCTCTCGCGACGCGACTTCACGATCAACGCGATGGCGGTTCCACTCGCGGGAGAGGCGCTCGTCGACCCAACGGGTGGGCGCGCCGACCTCGAGCGCGGCGTGCTGCGCGTCGTTGGTCCCTCCGCCTACGCCGAGGACCCGCTGCGCGCGCTGCGGCTCGCTCGGCTCTGCGCGGAGCTGCCCGTCGCGCCCGATCCGGAGACCGAGCGTCTCACCGCCGGCTTCGCGGCGAGGGTGCCGGAGAGCTCGCCCGAGCGCGTCTTCGAGGAGCTCCGGCGGCTGATGGTCGCCGAGCGCGTGCTCGACGGGCTCGACCTCGCCGGCCGGCTCGGCCTCGTGGCCGCCGTGCTGCCGGAGCTCGAGGCTCTGCACGGCGTCGAGCAGAGCCATTTTCACCACCTCGACGTCTATGACCACACGATCGAGGTGCTGCGCCGCATGCTCGCTCTCGAGCGCGAGCTCGAGCAGGTGCTGGGCGAGAGCGCGGCCCGGCTGCGGCCCGTGCTCGAGGAGCCGCTGGCTGATGGCCTGACGCGCTGGGGAGCGCTCCGCCTGGGCGCGCTTCTGCACGACATCGGCAAGCCTGCAACGCGGGGAGTACGCGAGGACGGCCGCGTCACCTTCATCGGCCATGACCGCGCCGGCGAAGAGATGGTCGGCGCGCTCTGCCGGAGGCTGCGGACGAGCGAGCGCCTGCGCGGCTTTCTCGCGGCGCTCACGCGGCGGCACCTCGTGCTCGGCTTCCTCGTCCACGAGCGCCCGCTCGACCGGCGCGCTGTCTACCGCTACCTGACCGCCTGCGAGCCGGTGGAGGTCGAGGTGACGGTGCTCTCCTGCGCCGATCGGCTGGCGACGCGAGGGCAGGCGGCCGATGCCGCCATCGAGGCCCACCTCGAGCTGGCGCGCTCGCTCGCGGCGGAGGCGCTCGCCTGGCGGGCCGACGGTCCACCCGTGCCGCCCGTCAGGGGCGACGATCTGGCCGATGCGCTCGGCGTCGAGCCGGGTCCGGAGCTCGGAGCGCTGCTTGCCCGGATCCGCGAGGCATGCTTCACGGGCGAGGTGCGCAGCCGCGAGCAGGCCGTGGAGCTGGCTCGCAGCGAGTGCCGGCGCGGCGCCGGTGGGTGTGACTCACCACCCGGCGCGGAAAGGGGTGACGGGGAGCGATAGGGTGGACCCGTGGCCGGCGACTGCGTCTTCTGCTCGATTCTCGCCGGTGAGATGCCCGGGGAGATCGTGGACGAGGACGAGCACACGGTTGCGCTGCTCGACATCAACCCATGGACCCGCGGTCACGCGGTGGTGATCCCTCGCACCCACGTCGAGGATCTCTACCGCATCGGCGAGACCGACCTCGCCCGCGTGGCAGCGGCCGGGCAGCGGCTGGCGCTGCGCATGCGCGACGCCCTCCGCTGCGATGGAGTCAACCTGCTCAACTCGTGCCGGGCGGCGGCCTGGCAGACGGTCTTTCACTTCCACCTGCACGTGATCCCGCGCTACGCGGACGACCCGCTCGACCTCCCGACGCGGCCCCGTGGCGCTGAGCCCGCGGAGCTCGCCGCGGTCGCGGCCGAGCTGCGGACCACCACCGGGATGGCTGGCCGGCCGGGCTGATAGCGTTCGCGCAGGTTGCCGGACCAATTCCGGCGGGAAAAAGAAGTGCCATAGGTCCCGGGGTCGCTACTGCAGCACCGGACGTGGCAGGACAGGAAGGTGCTGAGCATGGCAAGCGGAACGGTCAAGTGGTTCAACGACGAGAAGGGCTACGGGTTCATCACTCCGGACGAGGGTGATCGCGATCTGTTCGTCCATCACACCGGCATCAACGGCTCGGGCTTCAAGACCCTGCAGGACAACGCCCGCGTTTCCTACGAGGAAGAGGCCGGCGACAAGGGCCCGAAGGCGGTCGACGTCTCGAAGCTCTAGGCGGCAGGTCCGGTAGAGCTCGGAGCGGGAGTGGCCAAGGAAGAGAAGCTGGAGATGGAGGGCGAGGTTACGGAGGCCCTTCCGAACACGATGTTTCGCGTACAGCTCGACAACGGGCACGATGTTCTGGGGCACATATCGGGCAAGATGCGCCGCCATTACATCCGGATCCTTCCGGGCGACCGGGTCAAGATCGAGCTCTCGCCGTACGACCTCGACCGGGGACGAATCACGTATCGCTACAAGTAGCCTCCATGCACGGGATCGCGAGGCGCCCACACCCAGGGTGCCGGCTGCCACAGTCCCCACGTCGGGCGCGCCGGTGCCGCAACCCTGGCCCCGGCGACGTGTTTCAGGCAGCTATATGCACGTACTTCTCTCAACGCTCGTCGCGCTGATCGTCCTCGCCTTTCCCGCTTCGGCGGCGGCGGTGACGCAGGAGCTCGGCAAGACCGACGACGTGCCCGAGGCGAGCTGTCCGGAGGACTGCCAGGCGATCGGCCAGGTGGGCGGCTACCAGCTTCGGCAGGGCAAGGGCGAAAAGGTCAACCCCTACCGAGTCCCGAGCGACGGCAGGGTCACGTCGTTCACGATGACGCTCGGCAAGCCACGGACCGCACAGGCGCGGTTCTTCCGACGTACGTTCGGCGGCCCGCCGCGGGCTCGCATCTCGATCTTGCGGCGTGACAAGAAGCTGCGCCATCGTCTCGTAGCGCAGAGCGAGGTATTCTCGCTGCAGCGCTACCTCGGTAAGACGAAGCGCTTCAAGCTCTCACGCGCGCTCGCTGTGAAGCGCGGCTACATCGTGGCGCTCACGGTCCCGACCTGGGCGCCCGCCTTTGCAGTCGAGCTCCCGAAGGGCGTCGGCTGGCGCTCCTCGCGCGATCGGCGCAACTGCCGCAACGTGCGCCAGCAGGCGGCGCAGGAGCGCCTCGGCAGCCTGCGTACGTACGGCTGCTACTACCGCACCGCCCGGCTGCTCTACACGGTTGCGTTCGAGTCCGGCGAGTTCGACTCCGACGACTCTGACTCGGACTCCGACGACGAGGATTCGGACTCCGGGGACTCGGACTCCGACGACGAGTAGGGGGGCTCCTGCCGCTCGCGCGGCGGGTGGTCGTTCTCACGACTCTCCGCGGCCGGCAGGCGCCGGCCGCAGTGCGGGCAATCGTTGGCGTCCCGGGGCGCCAGCTGCTCGAGCGAGCAGCCGCAGAGGCGCAGG
>JBBSNQ010000003.1:0-24069 GCA_038232575.1 Solirubrobacterales bacterium
CCGGTTGGCTCCGCCCAGCGCCAGCTCACGCACCGGCCCGGCGCGCGACAGGCCCCCCGGCAGAAACGGCGCTGCGGACCGCAGCGCCCGGGCGAGCTCCGGATCCTCCGTCACCTGTATGCGGCGATGCGAAGTCGGCACTGCGGTAGTGTACCACCAGGTGAGCCACCTAGCTCGGTTCAAGCGCGCAGGATTCAGCGCCGCATCAGCTCGCCTCACCGAGCAGCGCACAAACTCGCCTCGCGGCCGAGGCCACGGCCGGAGCATGCAGAGCCGTATCGGAATCATCCTCCACTTGCACGCGACCGCGTGGACCGACAAGAGGGAGCACCGCGCCGCTCAACGCGCGGGTGGCGACGGTGGGGTCGTCGTCGCCGGCCGCGAGCGAGGGCGTAAGCGACGCACCGCACGAAGTCGAGAGTCACTGCGGAACCAACGTCGCGTAAGCCCGAACCGAGCGCCGCGACGAGGGCCTCACCGGAGGCAGGCCCCGCGCAAGCGGCGCCGGGGGCCGGGTTCTAGCGGCTGCGGCTCACCAGCGGTAGTGGGCGAAGGCCTGGTTGGCCTTGGCCATGCGGTAGATGTCCTCCTTGCGGCGGTAGGCGCCGCCCTGCTCGGACTGCGCGTCGACGAGCTCGCCCGCGAGCCGCTCGGCCATTGTGCGCTCGCGCCGCTGGCGCGCGAACTGGATCAGCCAGCGCACGGCGAGCGTGCGGGCGCGGCGCGTCGGCACCTCGACGGGCACCTGGTAGGTGGCGCCGCCGACCCGCCGCGAGCGGACCTCGAGCGACGGCGTGAGCGCCCTGATCGACTCCTCGAGCGCCTCGACCGGCTGCTTGCCGTTGCGGCGCGCCGAGATCTCGAGGGCGCCGTAGACGATCTGCTCGGCGCGCGACTTCTTGCCGGCGACCATCGTCTTGTTGATCACCTGCTGGACGAGCTGTGAGCCGTGGACCGGATCGGAGCCGACCGGCCGAACGCCTGGCGATGCGCGGCGGGGCACCGGCGGCTACTTCGACTTCACGCCGTACTGCGAGCGGGCCTTCTTGCGATCCGAAACCCCGGAGGCATCGAGCGCTCCGCGGACGACCTTGTAGCGCACGCCCGGAAGGTCCTTGACGCGCCCCCCGCGTACCAGCACGACCGAGTGCTCCTGCAGGTTGTGGCCCTCGCCCGGGATGTAGGCGGTGACCTCCATGCCGTTGGTGAGCCGCACGCGCGCGACCTTGCGCAGCGCGGAGTTCGGCTTCTTCGGCGTCGTCGTGAAGACGCGCGTGCACACGCCGCGGCGCTGGGGGGCGGCGAGACGCTGCTTGAGGCCCTGCCCGGACTTGAGTCCCGGGGTGGTCACCTTCTTCTTCGGCCGCTGGCGGCCCTTGCGCACTAGCTGATTCGTGTTCGGCATCGAGGCGAGAATGCTACCAGCGGGGCACCGCAGCGCTCGCGCCAGCACGTCGCCAGGCGGGTCGCCTCCCGCCCAGTGGGCTTCCGCGACGCACGCACGCTCAGCCGTGGAACCCGTTATGGTCAGCCGTCGATGGCGAACGGCTCTCTGACCCAGCACCGTGGCGGCTCCGGGGAGCCGCTGTTGCTCGTGCACGGCCTCGGGTCGAGCTGGCAGGCGTTTGCGCCCGTGCTCGAGGCGCTCGAAGCCCGCCATGACGTGATCGCGCCCGACATGCCGGGCTTCGGCGCCTCACCACCGTTCCCGGACGGAACCACGCCGACCGTCGGCGCGCTCGCCGACTCGCTCGAGGGTGAGCTCGACGCGCTCGGGGTGGAGACACCCCACGTCGTCGGTAACTCGCTCGGCGGCTGGGTAGCGCTCGAGCTCGCCCGCCGCGGCCGCGCCAAGACGGTCTGCGCGATGTCGCCCGGCGGCCTTGCAAGCAAGGGGGAGCTGCGCTATGCGGTCGGCTCGCTGACGGCGACCTACGCGCTCGCGAGCAGGCTGGCGCCGAAGGCGGACGTGCTGACGCGGACCGCCGCCGGCCGCACCGCGCTCTTCGCTCAGGTCATCGCCAAGCCTTGGCGCATGAGCGCCGAGGACGCTGCGCAGACGCTTAGGACGCTCGGCGAGGCGCCGGGCTTCAAGCCGACGATGCAGTGGACGCTCGCGCACGAGCAGGCGAGCGGGCTCGGCGAGATCAAATGCCCCACGGTGATCGCCTGGGGAACGCAGGACCGCCTGCTCCTGCCCCGCCAGGCGCAGCGCTTCGTCGACGCGATACCGGGCGCGGAGCTCCGCAAGCTGCCGGGCGCCGGCCATGTGCCCATGATCGACGACCCCGACGCCGTGGCGAGAACGATCCTCGAGCTCACAGCCGCGGGCGAGCGGGCGGAGGCGGCGAGCAGCACTTCCGCGTGAGCGGGCCGGCGCGCGACACGCGAGCGTGAGCGGGGCCGGCACACCGGACAGCGGCGGGAGCGAGATTCCGGGCAGTACCCGTCTCCCGATCCTCTTCGTCGACGTCGACGGCGTGGTCTCGTTGTTCGGCTTCGATGCGCCGGCAGCGGCGGCGGGCGACCTGCACCTGATCGACGGCGCCCCGCACTGCATCGCGCGCGGCGCGGGCCAGCGGCTCGGCAGGCTTGCGCAGTTCTTCGAGCTCGTCTGGGCGACCGGCTGGGAGACTCGCGCCAACGATCACCTGCCGCACCTGCTCGGGCTACCCGGCAGGGAGCTCCCGACGCTCACCTTCGACGGCCGCGCCGTGTTTGGCTCCTCGCACTGGAAGATCGAGGCGATCAACGAGTACGCGGCCGACCGCCCCGCCGCGTGGATCGACGACAACCTCGATGCGAGCTGCGAACGTTGGGCCGCCGAGCGCAGCGCCTCCACGCTGCTCGTCCGCGCAGACTCGGCAGTCGGCATCACCGACGAGCACGTGGCGCTACTCGAGCGCTGGGCACGTGAGCTGTCCCGCCCCGCTGCGCTGCCTCTTTAACGGTTCCTTATCGGGTGAGTCGATACTCGTTCGCTGATCTCGAGATGACCCCCCTCGGGCATGAGGCCGCTCCGAGCTCCGTGGGCGCGGTGGCGACATGAAGCGCCTGCGCGCCCTCCGTCGGCGCAGGCCGTGGCTCACGCTCACCGCCGCGACCGTGCTCGCCGCAACCGGGCTATGGGCGGTCAGCTTTGCTGCGACGCTCGTCGGTGCCTACCGCGCGGACGACAACTCGATCGAGGACGTGCTCGAGCCGATCGAGTCGCGCCTCGACCCGAACGAGGCGGAGGAGCAGGGCGTGCGCCTGCCGGCTGGGAGATTCGTATTACCCGCCGAGAAGGCGCCGGCGACCGTCTGGGCGGTGGGCGACGGAGCCGACGGGGGCTCCGCCGCCAAGGGCGTCGCTCGGCTGATAGCGCGCGGCGGCGCCGACAGGCTTCTCTATCTCGGCGACGTCTACCCGCTCGGCCGGCCCGCTGACTACTCCGAGAACTACGCCACGACCTACGGGCCACTCCGCGACATCACCTATCCGACGCCCGGAAACCACGACGCCGGCGACGAGTTCGAGGGCTACCGCGGCTACTGGCGCGACGTCACGGGCAAGGAGACGCCCTCCTTCTACTCGACGGAGGTAGCGGGCTGGGAGATCCTGAGCCTCAACTCGGAGATCGACCACCGCGCGGGATCCGAGCAGCTCGACTGGCTGCGCGCGCAGCTCGCCGGCGCACGCGGCAGCTGCCGGCTCGCGTTCTGGCATCGCCCGCTCTACGACGTCGGCGGCGTGCACTCCGGCGATCGCCGGAGCAAGGCGTTCTGGGACGCCCTGCGGGGCCGCGCCGCGATCGTCGTGAACGGCCACGACCACAACATGCAGCGCTGGCAGCCGATCGGCGGAATCACCGAGCTCATCGCCGGATCGGGCGGTCACGGCCACGACGGCGACCATCCGGATGACGACTCGCACGTCGCCTTTGCGAACGACGAGCGCTACGGCGCGCTCCGCCTGACCCTGCGCCCCGGCCGCGCCGACTATGCCTTCGTCACGACGGGGGGCCGTACGCTCGACTCCGGCAGCATCCCCTGCCGGCCTCGTGGGTAGGCGCTCCAGGGACTCGTGATGATCGGCTCGCAGCCGCGCGAGGGCGTCGCGCCCGGGATAGGTTCGGGCCCTCGTGCGCCCGTCGCGCCTGAGACGAAGGCGATGGCCGCCATCGGCGCGGCGGCATCGGCGGGCTCTGCGCTCGCACCACGAGCCTTTCTACAGCTCCTCGGCATCCGTGTCGGCAGCGTCACCCCGGCGGCGGTCCTCGGGTGGCGCTTGTTCGCCGCCCGCACCGCCCCCCTATCCGCGCTGGCCGCCCGCGGCAACCCGACGGCCCGCGACATGTTCCTCCCCGTCCAGATCCTCGATCAGCTCGCCTGGTGGGAGATGTATCGGCGCGGCGCGCTCTCACTACGTGCGACAGCGATCCTCACCGGAGCCTCCGCGGCGATCATCACCCTCGACCTGCGCCGCCGTCTGCGGCGCTAAATCGCAGCTCTCTCAGCAGGACCACCGTGCCCGCTCCGAGCGCGGGTGGCGACGGTGGGGACCTCGTCGCCGGCCGCGAGCGAGGGCGGAAGCGACGCACCACGCGCAACCGAGAAACGCTACGTAACCACGGTCGCGTACGCCCCACCGGCGCCCCGCGACGCGGGCCACACGGGCCCCAGGCCCCGCGCAGGCAGCGCTCGGGGCCGGCCCTACTGCTCTTCCGCGCGCTCCTCGACCGGCGGGGCCAAGTCCGGCAGCTCCTGGCTGCCGCCGTTGCCGAAGCCGAAGCCTGCGAGCTCGTTCTCGTCCATCAGCCCGAGCTCGGCGGCGAGCTGCGACTGATCGAGCAGCTGCATCTCCTCGGCGCTCGGGCGACTGACCGGCTCCGTCGGCTCGATTTGCACGCGGCGGTAGTGGCGCAGCCCGGTAGCGGCCGGGATCAGCTTGCCGATGATCACGTTCTCCTTGAGGCCCAGCAGGCGATCGGTCTTGCCCTCGAGCGCCGCGTCGGTGAGCACCTTGGTCGTCTCCTGGAACGAGGCCGCCGAGAGGAACGAGTCCGTCGCAAGCGACGCCTTCGTGATGCCCAGGATGATCTCGGCGAACTGCGCCGGCTCGCCCTTTTCGCCCTGGATCCGCTCGTTCTCGCGCGCCAGCTCGTAGCGGTCGACGAACTGGCCGGGCAGGTACTTGGAGTCGCCCTTCTGATCGACACGCACGCGCTTGAGCATCTGGCGCACGACGATCTCGATGTGCTTGTCGTTGATGTCGACTCCCTGGGAGCGGTAGACCCGCTGGACCTCCTCGACGAGGTAGAGCTCGGTGTCGGTGCGGCCTCGGATATCGAGCAGCTCGTGCGGGTAGATCGATCCCTCGTTGAGCTGCGTGCCCTTGACGATCTTCTGGCCGGGCTCGACGAGCAGGCGCGTGCGGCGCGGGAAGGTGTAGGCGTCCTCGGTGCCGGTCGGATCGGTGACGGTCACCGTGAGCGCCTTGTCGCTCGCCTCCACTGAGACCTTGCCGTCGGTCTCCGCCAGCTTTGCGAGGCCCTTCGGCTTGCGCGCCTCGAAAAGCTCGACGATCCGCGGCAGGCCCTGCGTGATGTCCGCTCCGGCGACACCACCGGTGTGGAAGGTCCGCAGGGTGAGCTGCGTGCCCGGCTCGCCGATCGACTGCGCGGCGACGATGCCGACGGCGTCGCCGAGCTCGACCAGCTCGCCGGTGGCCATGGCGGAGCCGTAGCAGCGCTGGCAGATGCCGGATTTGGCCTCGCACTTGAGCACCGAGCGGACCGGGATCCCCACCTGCTCGTCACCATAGGCCTCGCGGATCTCCGCCAGCTTCGGCTTCGTGATCAGCTCGGCCGGCTCGGCCAGCGTGCGCCCGCGCTTGGTGGCCACCTCGCGCGCGGTGAAGCGCCCGACGAGCGTCCCGTTCGAGCTGCGGCCGTCGACGGCAATCAGCGGCAGCTCAACGTGCTCCTCGGTGCCGCAGTCCTCGAGCCGGACGATGACGTCCTGTGAGACGTCGACGAGGCGGCGCGTGAGGTAGCCCGAGTCGGCCGTGCGCAGGGCGGTGTCGGCGAGGCCCTTGCGCGCGCCGTGCGTCGAGATGAAGTACTCGAGCACCGTCAGGCCCTCCATGAAGTTGGCCTTGATCGGACGCTCGATGATGTCGCCCTTCGGGTTGGCCATCAGGCCGCGCATGCCGGCGAGTTGGCGGATCTGCTTGAACGATCCACGCGCGCCCGAGTTGGCCATCATGTAGATCGGGTTCAGGACGTCGAGGTTCTCCTCCATCTTCCCCGCGACCTCCTCGGTCACGGCGGTCCAGCGCTCGACGACGGCCTCCTTGCGCTCCTCCTCGGAGATCAAGCCGCTGTCGTACTGGTCCTGGATCGCGCCGACCTGGCGCTCGCCGCGCTCGAGGATCTCGCCCTTCTCGGCGGGGATCACGACGTCGTTCTTGGAGACCGTGATCCCGGCCTGGGTCGCGAAGTGGAAGCCGAGGTCCTTGAACGCGTCGAGCACGAGCGCGACTACGTGCGGACCGTGCTGGTCGACGAGCGCGCCGATCAGCCGGTTCATGTCGCGCTTGCGCAGCGTCTCGTTGACGAACTGGTAGGTCGAAGGGTCCCATGACTCCCACAGCGTCTCCCGCAGCGCGCGCTCGATGCGATCGTTGAAGACCACGCGGCCGACCGTGGTGAGGACGTGCTTCTCGGCGCCCGGGCGGCGGGACTCGGCCAGGTCGTGCAGGTTCACCATGCCGTGCTCGTAGGAGAGCTCGGCCTCCTGCGCCGAGCGGAAGACGTGCGGGCGTTTGCCGTCCTTGCGCTCGTCCCACTTTCCCTTCTGGACGGCGCTCTCGAGGCGCTCGAGCTCCTCCGGTCCCGGCCCGTGGGTCAGGTAGTAGGCGCCGAGCACCATGTCCTGGGAGGGCGTCGTGATCGGCTCTCCGTGCGCCGGGGAGAGGATGTTGTTCGAGGAGAGCATCAGCAGGCGCGCTTCCGCCTGCGCCTCGGCCGAGAGCGGCAGGTGGACGGCCATCTGATCGCCGTCGAAGTCGGCGTTGAACGCCGCGCACACAAGCGGGTGCACCTGGATCGCCTTGCCCTCGACGAGCACCGGCTCGAACGCTTGCAGGCCGAGGCGGTGGAGCGTGGGCGCGCGGTTGAGCAGCACCGGGTGCTGCTGGATGACCTCTTCGAGCACGTCCCAGACCTCGGGGATCATCGAGTCGACCAGCTTCTTGGCCGCCTTGATGTTCTGCACCGCCTTGCGCTCGACGAGCCGGGCCATGATGAACGGCTTGAAGAGCTCGAGCGCCATCAGCTTCGGCAGCCCGCACTGGTACAGGCGCAGCGTCGGCCCCGAGACGATCACCGAGCGGCCCGAGTAGTCAACGCGCTTGCCGAGCAGGTTCTGGCGGAAGCGTCCCTGCTTGCCCTTGAGCATGTCCGACAGCGACTTGAGCGCACGGTTGCCGGGGCCCGTGACCGGGCGGCCGCGGCGGCCGTTGTCGAACAGCGCGTCGACCGCCTCCTGCAGCATCCGCTTCTCGTTGTTGACAATGATCTCCGGGGCGCCGAGGTCGAGCAGCCGCTTCAAGCGGTTGTTGCGGTTGATCACGCGCCGGTAGAGGTCGTTGAGGTCGGAGGTCGCGAAGCGGCCGCCGTCGAGCTGCACCATCGGGCGCAGCTCCGGCGGGATCACCGGCACCGCCTCGAGGATCATGTGCTCCGGCCTGTTGGTCGAGTCGATGAAGGCGGAGACGACCTTCAGGCGCTTGACCGCGCGGCTCTGCTTCTGGCCCTTGGCGGTCTTGACCTGATCCTCGAGCACCTGCCGCTCGGCCTCGAGATCGACCTGCTCGAGCAGGGCGCGAACGGACTCGGCGCCCATCCCGCCCTGGAAGTACTCGCCGAAGCCGAACGGCGATCCGAAGCGCTCCTTGAGCTCACGGAAGAGCGTCTCGTCGCCGATCACCTCCTTCGGCCCGAGCTCGCGGAAGAGCTCCCACGCCCGCCGCAGGCGCTCGGCCGCGTCCTCGATGTAGGCCTCGGTATCGGCGATGTCGGAGTCGAAGACCTTGCGCAGCTCCTTCTCGTGCCGCTCGCGGTCCTCGTCGGCGAGCTTCTTGACGTTGATGTCGAGCGCGTCGGCCCACAGGTGATCCTCGTCGGAGAAGCGCGCCTGCGAGCCCGTCTTCAGGTACTCCTGGCGGCGCTCGAGCGACTCGCGCAGCTCGAGCAGCCGCTGCTCCTTCTCGGCCTGGTAGCCGTCGAGAACCTTCTGGACCTCGGACTCGAGCTTGTCGAGGTCGGTCTGGCGCGCCTCCTCGTCGACCGATGTGACGATCGAGGCGGCGAAGTAGAGGACCTTCTCGAGCTCCTTCGGCGGCATGTCGAGCAGGTAGCCGATCCGCGAGGGGACGCCCTTGAAGAACCAGATGTGCGAGACGGGCGCGGCGAGGTCGACGTGCCCCATGCGGTCGCGGCGGACCTTCGAGCGCGTGACCTCGACGCCGCAGCGCTCGCAGACGATGCCCTTGTAGCGGACGCGCTTGTACTTGCCGCAGTAGCACTCCCAGTCCTTGGTCGGGCCGAAGATGCGCTCACAGAAGAGGCCGTCCTTCTCCGGCTTGAGCGTGCGGTAGTTGATCGTCTCCGGCTTTAGCACCTCGCCGCTCGACCACGAGCGGATCTGCCTCGAGGAGGCAAGCCCGATGCTGATGGTGTCGAAGTTGTTGATGTCGATCATTCGGCCTGAGCCTCCACTTCGGTCTGATCTCCGCCGCCGTCGGCACCCGCCCCGCCGCCGTCGCTCGCCGCCTCCGTCTGGCCGCCCTCGCCCTCGGCCTCGACCTTCTCCTCGGCCTCGTCGGACGCGCCGTCCCCGCCCGCCGGTGCCTTGACTCCGGAGAGGTCGATGCCGAGCTCCTCCGCAGCCCGCAGCAGGTCGTCGTCCTCGTCGCGGATCTCGACGCCGGCACCCTCCTCGGAGCGCACGTTGACGTCGAGTGCGAGCGACTGCATCTCCTTGAGCAGCACCTTGAACGACTCGGGGATGCTCGGCTCGGCGAGGTTCTCGCCCTTGACGATCGACTCGTAGGCCTTCACCCGCCCGACCACGTCGTCGGACTTGATCGTGAGGATCTCCTGCAGCGTGTAGGCGGCGCCGTAGGCCTCGAGTGCCCACACCTCCATCTCGCCGAAGCGCTGCCCGCCGAACTGTGCCTTGCCTCCGAGCGGCTGCTGGGTGACGAGCGAGTAGGGGCCCGTGCTGCGCGCATGGATCTTGTCGTCCACGAGGTGCAGCAGCTTGAGGATGTACATGTAGCCGACGGTCACCTTCTGCTCGAAGGGCTCGCCGCTGCGTCCGTTGTAGAGGCGCACCTTGCCCGCGCAGCGGCGGCCGGGGCGCTCGGAGGTGTCGACGTCGAAGGTGATGCCGCGCTCGGCATGTTGCTCCTGCCAGCGCACGAGCGCCTCGTCGACATCCTCGACCGTCGCGCCGTCGAAGACGGGCGTTGCGACCTTGACGCGGCCGCCGTTGGCGGCCGCCTGCCGGTAGGCCTCGGAGCCGTCGTCGTACCAGCCCTCGCCGGCGACCCAACCCAGATGCGTCTCCATGATCTGGCCGAGGTTCATACGGCTCGGCACGCCAAGCGGGTTGAGGATCACGTCGATCGGGGTGCCGTCCTCGAGGTGCGGCATGTCGGCCTCGGGCACGATCTTCGAGATCACGCCCTTGTTGCCGTGGCGCCCTGCGAGCTTGTCGCCCTCCGCGATCTTGCGCTTCTTGGCGACGAACACGCGCACCAGGTCGTTGACGCCCGGCGAGAGATCGTCGCCGGCGTCGCGCGCGAAGGTCTTGACGTCGATCACGACGCCCTCCTCGCCGTGCGGCACCTTCAGCGAGGTATCGCGCACCTCGCGCGCCTTCTCCTTGAAGATCGCGCGGATCAGCTTCTCCTCGGCGGTCAGCTCGGTCTCGCCCTTCGGCGTGACCTTGCCGACGAGCAGATCGCCCGAGCGGACCTCGGCGCCGATCCGCACGACGCCCTGCTCGTCGAGGTTGCGCAGCGACTCCTCGGAGCGGTTGGGGATGTCGCGCGTGATCTCCTCGTCGCCGAGCTTGGTCGTGCGGGCGTCGATCTCGTACTCCTCGATGTGGATCGAGGAGAGCTCGTCGTCCTTGACCAGGCGCTCGGAGACGATGATCGCGTCCTCGAAGTTGTAGCCCTCCCAGGACATGAAGGCGACGAGGCAGTTCTTGCCGAGCGCCAGCTCGCCGAAGTCGGTCGAGGCCCCGTCGGCGAGCGGCTCGCCGGCAGCGACCTTCTGCCCGCTCGACACGCGCGGCTTCTGATGGATGACCGTGCCCTGGTTCGAGCGCAGGTACTTGTAGAGCGGGTACTCGTCCTTGCCGCCACGGCGCTCGACGACGATCCGCTCGGCGTCGACCGAGGCGACGGTGCCCTCGTTCTCGGCGAGCACGACGTCGCCGGTATCGAGCGCGGCGCGGCGCTCCATGCCGGTGCCGATCAGCGGCGCCTCGGGCTTGAGCAGCGGCACCGCCTGGCGCTGCATGTTCGACCCCATCAGCGCGCGGTTGGCGTCGTCGTGTTCGAGGAAGGGGATCAGCGCCGTGGCAATCGACCAGATCTGCGCGGGCGAGACGTCCATCAGGTCGACGTCCTCGGGCGCGGCGAGCGAGACCTCGTCGTCACGCGAGCGGCAGGTGACCTGCTCGGCGGTGAAGCGGCCTTTATCGTCGAGCGAGGCATTCGCCTGCGCGATCGTCTGCTCCTCCTCCTGGTTGGCGTCGAGGTGGACGATCTCGTCGCTCACGACGCCGTTCTCCACCTTGCGGTAGGGCGTCGTCACGAAGCCGTGCTCGGAGACCTCTGCGTACGAGGAGAGCGAGCCGATCAGGCCGATGTTCGGCCCCTCCGGCGTCTCGATCGGACACATGCGCCCGTAGTGGGAGGGGTGCACGTCGCGGACCTCGATCGGCGCACGCTCGCGCGTGAGGCCGCCCGCGCCGAGCGCGGAGAGGCGCCGTCTGTGGGTGAGGCCTGACAGCGAGTTCGTCTGGTCCATGAACTGCGACAGCTGCGAGGAGCCGAAGAACTCCTTCAGCGCGGCGACGACGGGGCGGATGTTGATGATCGTCTGCGGCGTGATCGTGTCCGAGTCCTCGGTGGTGAGGCGCTCGCGAACGACCCGCTCCATCCGGTACAGGCCGATCCGGAAGGCCTCCTGGATCAGCTCGCCGACCGTGCGCAGGCGGCGGTTGCCGAAGTGCTCGTACTCGTCGAGGCGGTCGGCGATCGGCTCGCGCGGCAGCGTCTGCGCCTCGAGCGCGTAGTCGCGGATCGGCTCGTCGTTCTCGTCGAGGCCGTCCTCGGGGATGCCGAGCGCGGGCGGCAGGGTGATCAGCTCGCGCACCAGCTCGACGATGTCGCGATGGGTCAGTGTCCGCTGGTCAAGCGGCTCGTCGAGCCCGAGCCGGGAGTTCAGCTTGTAGCGGCCCACGCGCGTGAGGTCGTAGCGCTTGCTGTCGAAGAAGAGCTGCTCGAGCAGGGCGCGCGCGTTGTCGAGCGTAGGCGGCTCGCCGGGCCGCTGCTTCTTGAACAGCTCGATCAGCGCGCCCTCCTCGGTCTTCGTGACCTCGGGGTCGGCCTCGATCGTGTTGCGGATGTAGAGCGAGGAGTCGAAGAGCTCGAGGATCTGCTCGTCGGTGGCGTAGCCGAGCGCGCGCAGCAGCACCGTCACCGGCAGCTTGCGCTTGCGGTCGATGCGGACGAAGACCTTGCCCTTCTTGTCGATCTCGATCTCGAGCCAGGACCCGCGCGCCGGCATCAGGTTCGCGATGAACACCTGCTTCTCGCGGTCCTTGGGCTCCATGATGTAGGCGCCCGGCGAACGGACGAGCTGCGTGACGACCACGCGCTCGGTGCCGTTGATTACGAACGTGCCCCACTCGGTCATCCACGGGAAGTCGCCCATGAAGACGGACTGCTCGCGGATCTCACCGGTGTCGCGATTCTGGAAGGCGACCTTCACCGTCAGCGGCCGTGAATAGGTCTGGTCCTTCTCGCGGCACTCCGAGAGCGTGCCGCTGGGCTCGTCGAAGGAGATCTCCTGGAAGACGACGGCGAGGTTGCCGGTGTAGTCCTGGATCGGCGATACGTCGTCGATCGTCTCGCGCAGTCCCCCCTTCTCCTCGTCGACGAGCCAGGCGAACGACCGCCGCTGGATGTCGATCAGGTTGGGGACGTCGAGCGTCGTCGGCAGGCGGGCGAAGCTGCGACGCTGGGGGGAAGCGTCAGGACGTGCCAAAACGGCTGACTCCTTGAGATTCGGCGAGGACGAGGACCCGGGCAAAGCGCGACCCGTGAAGATATCACAGTCGCGCGCGCTTGCGCACGGCGGCGCTACACCCCTGCTCCTGGGGCGAGAAACGGCCGTCACGGACCCCGCCCCGCAGCCCCCGCGTTATGTGGCGAGGGCCGCCCGAGGGACGGCTACGACTATGGGCCGACCACCACTTTACCGCGTTTTGCGGCAGATGGCGCGCCGGCCTCACATCGCGGCCGGCCGGCCGGCGCAGCGGCTACTTGATCTCGACCGTGCCGCCCGCCTCCTCGACGTCGGCCTTCAGCTTGTCGGCCTCCTCGCGCTCGATGCCCTCCTTGATCGGCTTCGGAGCGCCGTCGACGAGGGCCTTTGCCTCCTTGAGGCCGAGGCCGGTCGCGGCGCGCACGACCTTGATCACCTGGATCTTCTTGTCGCCCGCTCCGGAGAGCACGACATCGACGGTCGTCGACTCCTCCTCCTCCTCGGCGGCTCCGTCGCCGGCAGCAGCCGGCGCGCCGGCGGCCGGCGCCGCCGCGGCGACGGCGGTAGCCGAGACCCCAAACTCCTCCTCGAGCGCCTTGATGCGCTCGGAGAGCTCGAGCACGCTGATGCCCTTGAGCTCCTCGATCCACTCCTGCGTGCTGGTGGCCATCTACTGGTCCTCCTCGCGTTCCGATTCCTGGTCAGGTTCAGATCCTCCGCCGGCCTCGGCCGGCGCCTCGTCCGGTGCAGCTTCCTCGCCCCTCGCGGGCTCCGATCCTCCGACGAGCCCGCGCTCCTCGATCTGCCGCAGCTGGGAGCCGAGGCCCGACAGAAGCGACGCCAGCCCGCGTACGAGGCCGGTGACCGGTGCGGCGAGCACGCCCACGAACTGGCTCTGAAGATCCGCTCGAGAGGGCAGGCGGGCGAGCGACTCGATCTCCTCGACCGACAGCGAGCGGCCGTCCATCGTGCCGCCCTTGAAGACCAGCAGGCGCTGCTCGCGGCGAAACGCGGCCAGCGCCTTGGCTGCGAGCGCGGGGTCGCCGTGGACGAACGCGAACGCGGTCGGGCCCTCGAGCAGCGGCTTGAGCGACTCCGCGCCGGCCTGGTCGGCAGCCCGCTCGGTGAGCGTGTTCTTGACGACGCGGAAGCGCGTGTCGGTCGCGTCCAAGCGGGCGCGCAGCTCACCTACCTGCTTGACCGAGACGCCGCGGTAGTCGATCGCCAGGACCGCGCCCGCCGCCTCTATCTCTCCGGCGAGCCGCTCGACCGCCGCCTCTTTCTCTGCTCTGTTCAAAGTTGTCCCTCAATCGAAGAAGCCCGCACTCAGGCGGGCTCGACGGCTCTCGATGATCACCGCTGCCTCGCCTGCCCCGGACTTACCGAGCGCCCCCTGGGGACGCCCATGCCGGCGGTCTCGGGCGTGGGTCTGTGTCTTGCGTTGGATCCTCAGGCTACCGCCACGGCGTCCTCGACGATGTTGCGGGTCCGCAGCGGATCGACGCGGACCCCGGGTCCAGCCGTCGTCGCGAGGGTGACCGTGCGCAGGTAGCGGCCCTTCGCGGCCGCCGGCTTGGCGCGCACCAGCTCGTCGATCAACGCTGCGTAGTTCTCGAGCAGGGCGCGCTCCTCGAAGTCCGTGCGCCCGAGCGCGAGATGGACGATCGCCGAGCGGTCGGTGCGGTACTCGACCTTGCCGGCCTTCGACTCGGAGACCGCGCGTCCGACATCGTCGGTGACGGTGCCGACCTTCGGGTTGGGCATCTTTCCCTGCGGCCCGAGGATACGACCGACCCGCCCGACGATGGGCATCATGTCCGGGGTGGCGATCGCCACGTCGAAGTCCGTGAAGCCCTCCTGCTGGATGCGCTGCGCGAGGTCCTCGTCGCCGACGTGGTCCGCCCCGGCGGCCTCCGCCTCGCGCGCCTTCTCTCCGCGGGCGAACACCGCCACGGTCACGTTCCGGCCGAGACCGTGCGGAAGGGCGATCGTGCCGCGCAGCTGCTCGTCGGCGTGGCGGACGTTGAGGCCGGTGCGAACGTGGCACTCGACCGTCTCGGTGAACTTCGCCGACTGCAGGCTCTTCACGAGCTCGACCGCCGCCGCCGGGGTGTAGGCCCGCTCGCGGTCGACCTTCGCGTAGAGCTCGCGGTAGCGCTTGCCGCGCGCCATCAGCGGCCCGCCTCGATCCGGGTCGTGGGGGCAGTGCTCAGGACGGCCACGGTCATCATCGCGAGATCTCCACACCCATCGAGCGGGCGGTGCCGGCGACTATCTTGGCGGCCTGCTCGACGTCGTGGGCGCTCAGGTCGTCCAGCTTGGTCTCCGCGATCTGGCGGACCTGGTCCTGGGTGATCGTGGCAACCTTGACCCGGTTGGGCTCGGCGGACCCGCTCCGGATGCCGGCGGCCTCCTTGATAAGCACGGCCGCGGGCGGCGTCTTGGTGATGAAGGTGAAGGAGCGGTCCTCGTAGACGGTGATCTCGACGGGGATGATGCGGCCGTTCTCGTCCTGCGTCTGGGCGTTGAAGGCCTTCGTGAACTCCATGATGTTGACGCCGTGCTGGCCGAGCGCCGGGCCGACCGGGGGTGCCGGGTTCGCGGCGCCGCCGGGCACCTGGAGCTTGATCAGTGTCAGAATCTTCTTCGCCACGGAGAGCCTCTAGGCCTCTAGATCTTCTTGACTTGGTCGAAGCCGACCTCGACCGGAGTCTCGCGGCCGAAGATCGACACGAGCACCTTGAGCCTGGCGGCGTCCTCGTTAATCTCGGAGACCTCGCCCGAGAAATCCGACAACGGCCCGGACACGACCTTGACAGACTCGCCGATCGCGAACTGCGCACGCGTGCGCGGGCGCTCGGCGGACTCGCGGTTCAGCAGCCGGTCGATCTCCCCCTGGCTGAGCGGAACCGGGCTCTGCTGGGCACCGACGAAGCCGGTCACTCCGGGGGTGCCCTTGACGAGCCCCCACGAGGACTCGTTCAGGTCCATGTTCACGAGCACGTAGCCCGGCATCGTGCGCCGCTCGGTCTGCACCTTCTGCCCGTCCTTCATCTCCGCGATCTGCTCGGTCGGGATCACGATCTGGCGCACGGCGCGCTGCTGACCAAGCGAGACGACCCTGTGCTCGAGGTTGTGCTTGACCTTGTTCTCGTGCCCCGAGTAGGTGTTCACGGCATACCAGCGAAACATGAGCGCTCTCGAAGCCTTCCGGGTCCGCTAGAGGATCGCCTGGATCAGGCGGCTGAAGATCAGGTCGAGCAGGCCGAGGTATCCCCCGGCAAGCAGGACGAACCCGAGCACGACGCCCGTGAGCGAGGTGAGCTGGGGACGGTCGGGCCATTGGACGCGCCGCAGCTCGGCCCAGACGGCAACCAGGAATGCCGCCACACGGCCGCGCCCGTCGGCAGGGCGCTCGCGCTCCTCGTGGTCTAAGCCGGCACGATCGCCGACCGCCTCGAAGTCGGCCTCCGCCTCGACGGCTTCGCGCTCGAGCACCGTCTCGGGCTCCGCTGCCGGCTCCGGGTCTGCGGCCAGCACGGTATCGGTGCGGCCGGCGCTCTCCGGCGGCGCGCCCACGGCGAGCTCCCCCCCGCCAAGTGGATCGGCGCCCGCGCCGAGAGCCTGTCGACTGCGCCCGTCACCGGACCGGCGCTCGCCGGCCTGCGATGCATGGCGCGCCGCCTGGCGCTTCTTCGCCCTCTTACGGTCTCGAGCCATCTAGTGCCAAGCTAGCCGACGAGCTCGGGCGCTCGCTGAACGATCTGCGGTCATCGGGTCTCCCGGTGCGGCGTGTGCGTGCGGCACCAACGACAGTACTTGCGCAGCGCGATCCGATCGGGATCGTTGCGCTTGGACTTCTCGGACTGATAGTTGCGCCGCTTGCACTCGTCGCACGCGAGCGTCACGGCTACTCGGACGTCTCCGCGAGCCATACGCGGCCTAGGTTAGAGATGCTCCCGCGCGGGGGCGGCCGCTCAGTCGTCGCAGTCGACGTCGCTGCCCGCGATCCGCAGGCCGTTCTCGTGCTCGGTATGGCCCGCGGCGCGAACGCCCGCCGCTGCGCCTCCCACTAGGAGCCCGGCGGCGCCGGGGTTGAGAAGCCACACCGTGATCGTCTGCTCGCAGGTGATCTCGTCGAAGCACGAGTCCGACTCCTCGCCGTCGAAGCCGACGCTGTCGCAGTCGTCGTCGAGGTAGTCGACGCCCTCGTACTCGGCGCGGCAGACCACCGCGTCGGATGCGCGCCGGACGCAGTCGCCGACGAAGTAGCCGCGCACGTCGAGGCCGCCGCCGTCCTCGCCCTCGTTCTCGAGCAGCCCGAAGCTTCCGTTCTGCTCCGCGTAGGCGTAGCGCTCGGCGGCCTGCTCGGCACGGGCGAGCGAGAGCTCGCCGCCCTGCGCGCTTGCGCCCGCGGCCATCGCCAGCGACGCGAGGATGGCCAGCGCGCTGGCGCCGAGCAACTCGAGCGTCCTTCTCCGCGCAGGCATCACGAGGAGCAGCTTAGCGCGTCGCGTGGCGGGTAGGCGCAGGTTCCCACCGGCCAATCCGGCTGGCATGCGCGCGGTGCGAGAAAGCCCAGTATCGGACTCGAACCGATGACCCCTTCCTTACCATGGAAGTGCTCTACCAACTGAGCTAACTGGGCGCCGTGAAGCGACCCTCGTGGCCGCTCGTGCAGCATATGCGCCACGCGAATGGGGGGAGCAGGATTCGAACCTGCGTAGGCATAGCCAACGGGTTTACAGCCCGTCTCCTTTAACCACTCGGACATCCCCCCGTGGCGCGCCCGATTGTACGGGCCCGCCCGTTAGGGGCCGGCCCTCTGGCAGGATTCCGCTCCGCCGATGGGCCCTCGACCGAACAGCTGGCGCGACCGGGCGCTGTCGCTGGTCCCGCTGCTCTTCGCGGTGCCGGTGCTCACGGGCATCGCGATCTCGCTGGCGAATCTGCTCGGCAACCCCCATCCGAGCGACGACTTCCTCGCGGCGATCAACAACGGCGCCGAGGCGCTGCATCGAGGTGAGCCGCTCTACCAGGACCCCGCCGAGGGCTACACCGGGATGATGTACACGCCCCTGGTGCCGGCGGTAGTTGCCCTGCTCTTCAACGTTGCCCTGTGGAGCGGCTGGCCGATCCTGCTCGCGATCCTGAGCGCGCTCGCGCTCATGGCGCTGGCCGCGCGGCTCGCCTTCCGAGCGCCCGGCCCGAAGCGCCTCGACCAAGCGCTCGGCGTGCTCGAGGCGCTCGGCATCGGAGCCCTGACCTTCCTGCTCGTCTCGACCATCGAGAGCAACGGACTCTACGACGGCCGCATCGATCAGCCCGCGTGGGCTCTCGGCATCCTCGGGCTGGCGCTCGTGCCGGCGGCGGCGAAGGAGGGCTCGCGCTGGGCGTGGTGGGCGTCGGTCGGAGCGATCGTGCTGCTCTCGGCCGCCTTCTGGGCGCGTCAGAACGCGGTCGTGCCTGCGATCGCGGCCGTTGCCTGGCTCGCGCTCGCTGCCTGGGCGGGCGCCGTGAGCTGGCGCCCCGCGCTGCGCCTGCTCGCCGGGCTGGCGACGCTCAACCTCTTCATCCTCGGCGTACTGAACGCGCTCACGGGCGGGTGGGAGCTCTACTTCAATCTCGTCGTGCCGTCCGAGCACTCGCTCGGGGATCCGCGGGCGGGCTTCGAGGACGAGGCGCCCGCGATCCTCGGAGAGCTCGTGATGTTCACCGGGCTTGCGATCCTCTTCGCAGGGGTGATCGGCCTCGCGCTCGCGAGGCACTCGATCGCGGCGCTCGGGCGCGAGGCGCTCGAGCGGCTGAGGCGGGCCGGTGGACGCGGGCGTGCGGCGGCCGCGCTCGGCGTGATGGGCCTGCTCGCGTACGTCGGTGCGGCCGTGGCGCAGAGCGTGGCGAGCGGAGACGCGCCCCCGACGCTCTGGCTGCTGGCGCTGCTCGGCTTCCTGCTCGTGCTGGGCGCGACCGTGATCGGCTGGATCGGCCTCGCAGTGGCCTCGTCCCTCGGACGGGGATCGGAGGCGGGCGCGCACAAGGCGGGGGAGGCCGATGCCGGCGGGCGCTCATGGAGCTCCCCTCTCCGGCGCGCGCTCCGCTCCCCGATCGCCCTGCTCCTCTCCGTGGCGGGTATGGCGGGCGTCGCGGCCTGGCTCGAGGGCACGCTCGTGGTGCTCAACTTCCCGACGCTCGGGGCCGGCTGGCCGCCGCTGAGGATCGCCGCGGTCACCGGCGCTGCGCTCACGGCGGCGTTCTGGCTCGCGGTCGTGTGGGAAGTGATCGCCTTTCTCGCTGCGCGCGGGCTGGGCAGGCCGGGACACGAGGCGCCGTCCAAGCTCGAGGCGCGGCACGCCGCCGGCAGCTGGCTCCGGGACACCTCGGCCAGGGCACGTCTCGCGACCGTGCTCGGCCTCTTCATCGCGCTCGACGTGCTCGCGAACCTCTACGTGCGGCAGAAGCTCGGCGGCGGCGAGCACTACTACTTCGGCATTGCCTGGGCGCTCGCGATGCTCGGCGCGCTCGCCTACCGGCGCGCGCGCGCCGAGCTCCCGACCGCGCTCGTCGCCACGTGCATGCTGCTCGCGATGTTCGGCCTCGCCGCTTTGCCGAGGGGGGCCACGGACGAGGAGGAACGTACGGACACGCTCGGACTGTCGGAGATCGCCGACGAGGACGAGCGCATCGACACACTCGGCTTGCCGAGCCTCTCGCTCGGGCGCAACGAGGGGAACCTCGAAGGCCCCGCGTGGGTCCCGCTCGCCCTGCCGACGGTCGGGCTCGTGCCCGTGCACTCTTGGAGCGAGCCCGAGCCGGCGGTTCTGCGCTACGCCCGCGAGCACCCGATCTACGACCCAGGCACGACCGACCCGCTGCTCGACACGCCCGGAGCGCTGTACCCCTTCTACGACAACTGGTACAACCTCAAGGCCGCGGGCGGCCAGCCCGACTACCTGATCGATGCGCTGCTCGACCGCCGCTTCGATGCGCTGCAAACGTTCTCGGAGGGCAAGGCCAACGAGGCGCTCTTCTCCGGCAACGGGCGCTTCGAGGAGCGCTTCGTGTGGAAGCTGAACCGAGTGATCGAGGCGAGGTACCGCCCGGTCCGCTCCGGCCCGCTGGAAGGGGTCGAGGACTACCTCGAGCGCCGGCCGGGGCCCGAGCCCGCGCCCTGGATGCGGCGCTGCTTCAACCCCTTCGAGCTCGCCGGTGTGGCCTTTCGCATCAACAGAGGCGGCGGCTTCTGGTGTACCCCTGCCAAAGACGAGAATGCGATCGCGCTCGTCGAGACGCCCGCGCGCTACTCGGATGTGCGCAGCGATCGGCCGATCGTCGCCGCGCAGGGTCAGCTCGTCGCGACGCTGCCCGAACGCTCCGAAGGGTTCTTCGAGCTCGTGATCGAGCCACCCGAGGGCGAGCCGGTCAGGGTGCGCGGAGAGCGGCCGAGCACGAGCGGTGATCTGCTCCTGAGCGTCCACCGTGGCGGGATGCTGCTCGGGCGGGCCGCCGTCCCGAGCTCCGCGGGCAGGCGATCGCGCGGGAGCGCTGGCGCCCATGCCCGCATCGCCCTCGATGGGTCGCTTGCGCAGGGTCTCGTAATCGAGCTCGGCGGCGCGTCAGCCCGGGGGGCGGCTTCGGCTCGGGCACGTCTGCGGCTTCCACCGCTCGAGGACGGCGTGGTGCTCAGACTCGCGGGCTCGAGGCGTAGCCAGGTCCGCTACGAGCTTGGCGGGCTGCGGCTCACCCCCGCCGGCTGACGGCTCGCCGGCGCGACGACCCGGGCCCCGAGCGGGCTAGGCTGCTACGGATGACCCATCCAGCGGAGCTTGCCGGCCCCCTCTCGAGCGACGTCCAGGCGCGGCGCCCGAACGCTCGCGTGTCCCTCTCCCGCGTCGGCGTCACCGGCGTCAGCAAGATCGTCCGCTTGCGCGCAGGCAACTCCGACGAGCAGCTCTTCTACGCCGATCTCGAGTGCTTCGTCGACCTCGGCTCGGAGCAGAAGGGCGTCCACATGTCGCGCTTCGAGGAGACGGTGGGCGAGGCCATCGACGGGGTTGTGCTGGAGGAGGCCTTCAGGGCCGAGACGCTCGCGGCGCACATCGCCGAGCGCGTCAGGGAGCGCCACGGCGCGCTGCGGGCCGAGGTGACGCTCGCGGCGCGCTACCCCGAGCACCGCTCCACTCCCCGCTCCGGCGCTCGCACCCAGGAGATCTACACGCTCTTCGGATCCGCTGTCGCATCCAACGGCGGGACGCGGCGGCTGGTCGGCGTCGAGGCGCAGGGCATGACCGCCTGCCCATGCGCTCAGGACCTCGTGACCGAGCGCGCCCGCGAACGGCTGGAAGCGGACGGCTTCACCGAGGCCGAGATCGAGCGCGTATTCGAGCACGTGCCGGTAGCAAGCCACAACCAGCGCGGGCGCGGCACGCTCTACATCGGCTGCCCCGAGGGCTCCGACGACGCGGTCGACGCGGCCGCCCTGCTGCACATCGTCGAGTCTTCGATGAGCTCCGAGACTTACGAGCTGCTCAAGCGCGAGGACGAGGTTGAGATCGTCGAGAAGGCCCACCGGCGGCCGCGCTTTGTCGAGGACTGCGTGCGCGAGATGATCCGCATGGCGGTCGAGGAGCTCGGCGGGCTCGGCGAGGACGCGTTCCTGATGGCGCGCCAGGTGAACCTGGAGACCATCCACGACCACGACGTGGTCGCCGAGCGCTACGGGCTGCTCGGGGAGCTCCGGCGCGAGCTCGCCGAGCAGGAGGACGCGCCGCACCACACCTCGATGCGCGAGTGGCTCGAGGGAGCTCCGGCGGGCTGAGACCGCGGGCCGGCCGTGGTCAGGGGGCCGGGCTGGCGCCCGCGCCGACCGCGCGCGCAGCGTCGACTCGGCGGCGATAGGAGAGGAAGTAGTCGAGGCCGGAGGCGACGGTAACCACGACGCTCACATAGACGAGCGCCAGCACCCAGAGCGCATCCGGGACGGGGGCCACGATCACAGCCGTCACGGCGGCGACCTGCGACGCGGTCTTCGCCTTGCCGAACTGGCTCGCCGGGATCAGCGCACCCTGCTGGCTAGCGGCGAGGCGCAGCGCGCTGACCGCGAGCTCGCGCGCCAGGATGACGACCGCGACCCAGGCCGCGAGGCGGCCGAGTGCCACGAGCGATACGAGCGCGGCGCCGATCAGGAGCTTGTCCGCGATCGGGTCCATCACCATGCCGAAGGCCGTCACGCTCCCGCGCGACCGAGCCAGGTAGCCGTCGAGCCAGTCGGTTGCCGCCGCGGCGACGAAGACGCCGGCAGCCGCGAGCGAAGCCGCCGGGCTCGCTGCCAGCAGTGCGGCAACGAGCAGCGGAACCAGCACGATGCGGGTCAGCGTCAGTCCGTTCGGCAGGGTCAACGCGCCCCCTCCTCCCGGGGCATCGCGCGGCGGGGCGGGCTCCCGTCGACCGCCGCGGGTCGCGGGCCCGGCGCCTGCCGCGGGCTCGAGCGGCCGCCCCAGTGCAGCGCGAGCTCGATGCCGACCGAGCTGCCGAGCGGGCCTAGCGGGGAGACCGAGGCTGCCAGCACGGGCCACGGCAGCAGTCGGCTCCTGCACGCGAGGTAGACGAGCACGCACAGCCCGATCCAGCCGAACCCGTGCGTCCAGCCGAGCACCTCCTTGGCGGTCTCGCCAAGCTGACCCAGCCAGACGATCAGCAGCATCGCGAAGATCGCGAGCTCAATGTGTGAGTAGAGGCGCACGGCCCGGAGCAGCGGCACGGTGGCACGAGGGTAGGGCACCATCGAAGGAAAGCGCTGCGCACACCGTCGCGCGAGCCCCGGCTCAGCTGCGAAGGCGTCCGATGGCGCGCTGCACCCGGCGGCGCGCGAGCCCCGCCGCGGCAAGCGCCTGCCAGCGCGCGCGCCTCGCCCGCTTGCGGAGCCGGCGGGGGGCCGTGCGGGGGTGTGCCTCGATCCAGAACGCGACCGGCGCGAGCAACCCGGCCAGCACCCTGGCCGCGAGCGGCTGCACGCGCGGGGTCGGCGCGGGGCCTGCGCACGCGCGCTCGATCGCATCGACGAGCACGGGCGTCGCCGCGGTGCCGAGTCCCCGCGGACGCACGAAGGTCTCGACGAAGCGCCGCGGACCCTCCTGGTCACCGCCATCCCCGAGCGCGTCGGCGAGCTGCCCGGCGTGCTCCTCGAAGGACGCGGCGACGCGCAGCATGCCGCCTCCGGCGCTCGTGAGGTGCTCGAAGTGCAGCGTGCCCTCCTGGGTCTCCCGGAAGTCCTCTGCGAGCAGCGTGTGCACCGGGCGGCCGATGATCGCGCTCTCGATCATCCCGCTCGTGTTCACGCCGACGACGGCGGCGCAGTGGTGCATCGAGTCGAAGTAGTCGGCCTTCGATTGCGGATCCAGCGGGTTGGCGCCGGCGCGCGGCCAGACCGCGACGTTCTCGAAGCGCGACAAGTCAACCTCACGCCACTGCTCGACGTTCTTCGGGTGCGGCCGGATGAGCACGCCTGCCGCGCTCAGGTCCTGGGAGGCCCGCTGCTCGCGCAGCTGCCCGATCCACTCCTGCACGAAATCCGCCTCGTGGGGGGCGATGAAGAAGGAGGAGCACAGGTAGAGCAGGAACGCCCGCTCAGGGCTCAGGCCGACGTGGCGGCAGAAGGCCTCCCTGTCCCGGCTCGGCGCCCAGCCGAACCAATGGTCGTAGCCCGGCGCGCCCGTGACCAGCACGCGCTCGGCCGGCACGCGGTGGAGATCGATCGCCTCCCGGCGCTGCGGCTCGTTCCAGACGGTCACGAGGTCGGGGGAGTCGCGGATCAGGCCCTTGTTCGTGAGGTTGTCCCAGCTGTGCACGCAGAGCGCGGTGCGCAGGCCGAGCGCCTTCGCGCTGCGGACGTAGGTCGCCTGCGAGGAGGCGAGGTCGACGAGCGGCGTGACGAGCACCATGTCCGGGCTGTGGTCGCGCAGGAAGCGGTCGACGCCGGCTCGCGTCGGCACCGACCGCTCGGCGAACATGAGCAGGCGCCGCAGCGCCTCGAGGCCGCGCGGTCCGCGCAGCAGAGGCCAGCGCGCGATGCCGCGAATACCCCCGCCCGCCTTCTGCTCAGCCCGCTCGCGCAGCTTCGGAGCGTGGCGGTAGCGCGGCTCGAGATAGCGCAGGTAGTCGGTCCAGAGGCCGAGCCGCGCCTCGAGCGCGAGCCAGCCGTGGCGCTTGCGGCTCGAGCGCTCCTCCCGCCACGGTCCGGTCCCGTAGGTGATCCCCTCGTACTCGCGTGCGAGGCGATCGATCAGCTCGGGCTCGGCCGTCTGACCGCGGTCCTGCCTGTTGGTCACGTCGTGGTCGAACGCCACGTGGACGCGGTGTCCGCGCTCGGCGAGCAGTCGCAGCGTGCTCTCGAAGTTGCGCGTATAGAGCACGTGGCGCATGAAGAAGACGATGCTCAGAGGGCGGTCGCGCACTTCGTCGGACGCGGGCTCCGGCTGTACCGCGTCGGCCGAGCCCTCGGGTGCGGCGACCGCGGCTGAAGCGGTGGCCGAGCGCTCCGCGCCAGTCAAGTCCTCAGCGCCATGACACGCTCGTAGAGCGGCGTTGCGTGCTCGTCAACGTAGTCGATCTCCTCTTGCCCGAGGAGCTCCCGGTAGCGCGTGAGCGGCTCCGTGCTCACGCCGTGGTCGCCGACGGCGAAGCTCGAGTCTGCCTTTATCGGCAAGCCGTTGAACGTCGGCTCGAGCAGCGTCGGCAGA
>JBBSNQ010000004.1:0-20643 GCA_038232575.1 Solirubrobacterales bacterium
GCGCTGCACGTTGGCCAGGGCGCGGCTCAGCAGCAGCAGCCGCTCGTAGGGGAGGTCCTCGTAGAGCCGTCGCGCGGACTCGTGGATGTCGAGCCCGACCTCGATCAGCTCGGCGGCCATCTGGTGGGCGCGCGGGGTGGTGTTCTTGTAGGTGAAGCGGCCCGTGTCGGTGATCAGCGCCGCGTACAGGGGCTCGGCTATCGCCAGCGTGATCTCCACCCCGAGCTCGTGCGCCAGGTCGAACACGATCTCGGCCGTGCACGAGGCTCCGGGCCGGACCAGGTTGACGGTGCCGAAGCAGGTGTTGTCATGGTGGTGATCGATGTTGAGGATGTGCACGCCGGCCCGCTGCAGGAAGTCGACCGGCATACGGTCGATGTTGCCGCAGTCGAGGAAGACGACGGTGCGCTGCTCGATGTCCGGCGGCGGCTCGGTCAGGATCCCGTCGAAGGCCAGGTAGCAGTACTCCGGCGGCAGCGGCAGCTCGTCCGGAGCCATGAACATGACCGCGTCCTTGCCGAGCGCGCGCAGCACCTCGTGCATGCCGAGCAGCGAGCCGAGCGCATCGCCGTCGGGATTCTCGTGGGTGGTCAGCAGCAGCTTGTCCGCCTCGCGCAGCTCCTCGAGCACCCTGTCTGTCTCGGTCAGCGTCGTCATTGGTCAGGCTCGCTCGGCAGCTCCTCGGACAGCAGCTCGGATATGCGCATGCCGCGGTCGATCGACTCGTCGTAGAGGAATTCGAGGGTTGGCGTCCGTTTCATCCTCAACTCCTGACCGATCTTCGCCTGCAGCACGCCGCTCGAGGACTCGAGCCCCGCCAGCGCTTCGCCGCGCTCGTGCTCGTCGCCCAGAACGCTAACGAATGTCCGCGCGTGGCTCAAGTCTGCGCTCGTCTCGACGCCCGTCACCGTAACGAAGCCGACGCGCGGATCGTTCAAGCTCACGATCTCCGCGGAGATCACCTCGCGCACGGCCTCGTTGACCCGTCGCATCCGAGCCCCAGGCATCGCCTACTGGGCCTTCCCGAAACGTTCGGGCACTCTACCCGAGCACCTCCGCAGCCGAGACGAGCGCGCGCTCGGAGCGGATGCCGTCGGGAAAGCGCGCGTCGACGAAGCGCTCGAGCTTGGCCGCGGCGTCGGTCAGCGCGTGCGCATCGGGACCGACGAGCACGGCCGACAGGGTGGCGCGTTGCCACAGGGCGTGGTGACCGGTCTCGGAGACCGCCGCTCCGAAGCGGCGCTGGAGCTGCGCCTTGAGCGACGTGAGCTCCTTGCGCTTGCCCTTGAGGCTCCCGTTCGCGGGAAAGTGCAGGTGCAGCTCGATGAGGCAGAGGAAGCCCACGGCGAGCGTCTCAGAGCGCGCGCTCGACCTGCCTGGTCTCGTAGGCCTCCAGCACGTCGCCCTGCTTGACGTCGGCGAAGTTCTCCAGCACGATGCCGCACTCGTAGCCGGCGGCGACCTCGCGGGCGTCGTCCTTGAAGCGCCGCAGCGATCCGATGCGGCCCTCGTAGACCACCGTCCCGTCCCGGACGAGGCGCACGCTCGCGCCCCGGCGAACCGTGCCCTCGGTGACGTGACTGCCCGCGATCGCCCCGACCCGCGAGGCGCGGAACACCTCGCGCACCTCGACGGTCGCGATCGTCTGCTCGACGTCCTCGGGCTCGAGCATGCCCTCCATCGCGGAGCGCAGCTCCTCGACCACCCTGTAGATGACCCCGTAGGTGCGAACCTCGACGCCCTCGCGCTCCGCGGCCTGGCGCGCATCGTGCACCGGCCTCACGTTGAAGCCGATCACCACCGCATTGGATGCCGACGCAAGCATCACATCGGACTCGTTGATCCCGCCGACGCCGTCGTGGATCACCGCGACTGGGATCTGGTCCTGGGGGAGCTTCGCGATCTCGTCCTCGAGCGCCTCGAGCGAGCCCGCGACATCGGCCTTCAGGACGAGGTTGAGCGTGGGCTGCTCGCCCTCCTTCGCGCGGGCGAACACATCCTCGAGCGAGACCTTGACGCCCTGCCGGCGTGCAAGCGCCTCGGTCTTCAGGCGATTGGCCCTGTCGCCCGCGAGCGAGCGCGCCGTGCGCTCGCTCTCGACCACGCGCACGTGCTCGCCGGCCTCCGGCACTCCATCGAAGCCGATCACCTCGACCGGCTCGCCCGGCCGGGCATGCTCGACGCGCTCGCCGCGGTAGTCGTGCATCGCGCGCACGCGGCCCGAGTGCGCGCCCGCGACCAGCGCGTCGCCGCCCTTCAGCGTTCCACGCTGGACGAGCAGCGAGACGACGGGGCCGCGTCCGGGGTCGAGGCGCGACTCGATCACCGTGCCCGAGGCCTCCGCTCCAGAGTTGGCCGTGAGCTCCTGAATCTCGGCCAGCGTGACCAGGTTCGCGAGCAGCTCGTCGAGGCCGGCGCGGGTCGTCGCCGAGACGTCGCAGAACTCCGTGTCGCCGCCCCAGTCGGCGGGCGTCAGCCCGAGGCCGCTCAGGTCGCCGCGAACCCGGTTGGGGTCGGCGCCCTCCTTGTCGATCTTGTTGACGGCCACGAGGATCGGAACCTCGGCCGCACGCGCGTGGTCGATCGCCTCGCGCGTCTGCGGCATCACGCCGTCGTCGGCGGCGACCACGAGCACGGCTATGTCCGCCACCTGGCCCCCGCGCGCCCGCATCGCGGTGAAGGCCTGATGCCCCGGCGTGTCGAGGAAGGTGATCGTGCCGGCGTCGTGGTGGACCTGGTAGGCGCCGATGTGCTGCGTGATGCCGCCGGCCTCCCCGGCGGCCACCTCGGTCTCGCGGACCGCGTCGAGCAGCGATGTCTTGCCGTGATCGACGTGGCCGAGGATCGTCACGACCGGCGGGCGCCCGACGAGATCCTCCTCGGCGTCCTCGTACTGGGGCACGGGCTCCGCCTCCTCGCCCACGTGCACGACCCTGACCTTGCGGTCGAACTCGTCCGCGATCACACCCACGGCCTCGTCGGTCAGGGTCTGGGTGAGCGTCGCCATCTCGCCGAGCTCCATCAGCTTCTTGATCACCTCGGCGGCGGTGAGCCCGAGCGACTCGGCGACCTCCTTGACCGTCGCGCCTGAGTTGATCTCGGTCGGCGGGGCCTCCTCGACGACGGGCGCCGGGGCCGTGAGATCGGGCTCGACCCAGGGAGTGCGGCGCCGCGAGCGGCCGCGGCGGCGGGGCGGCTGCTGCGGTGGGGGTGTGGGCTGACTGCCCCGCCGTGCCGCCTGGGAGTCGATCACGACGCGCCTGCGCCGCCCGCCCGGAGCGCTGTCGCCCGGTGCAGGCCGGCTCGGACGCTCCTCGCGCGCCGGCGCTCCGCTGCCGCTGGCGCCCTGCTGCGACTCCGCAGCGCGCGCTCCGTCGTCAGTGGCGGCGGGCGCCTGCTTGGGTGCGGCCGTCCGCCCCGAGCCGCCGTTGCCCGAGCTCGCCGCTTCGGCCTGCGCGCCGCCGCCGCCGAAGGCCGCGGCGATATCACCTTCGTCGATGCTCGAGGCCGCCGCCTTCACGTCGAAGCCAGCCGCCTGCAGCACGCCAATCACCTCCTTCGAGGAGATGCCCCGCTCCTTCGCTATCTCGTGAACGCGCTTCTTCGCCATCTGCCGACGAAGTCTAAAGCCGCGACGCGCCGCGGACGCGCCGCCGCCGCGGCCCGCGGCCTACGACGACTGGTCCCCGCCCGGCGCGACAGGGGCCTCGGCCGCTGCGCCCGGCGCCTCAGGGGCCTCGGCCGCTGCGCCCGGCGCGACAGGGGCCTCGGCCGTTGCGGCCGGCGCCTCAGGGGCCTCGGCCGTTGCGACCGGCGCCTCAGCCGTTGCGACAGGGGCCTCGGCCGCTGCGGCCGGCGCGCCCTCGTGCTCGAGCGCCTGGTGGGCGGGCAGGCCACAGTAGCGCGAGCCGGGCAGCGCTGCGTTGGCGCAGCGCCTCCCCCCCGCCCTGACGGCGCCGCAGCGTCCCGCGACCTCCTCCTCTTCGACACCCATCTCCGCCTCGTGCTCGGCGAACTCGGTCTCCGATCGGATATCGACGCGCCAGCCGGTCAGGCGGGCCGCGAGGCGCGCGTTCTGGCCCTCCTTGCCGATCGCCAGCGAGAGTTGGTCGTCGGGCACGATCACCGTAGCCTGCTGCTGCGCGTCGTCCACGAGCACCTCGCGCACGCGCGCCGGCGAGAGCGCCTTCGCGACGAAGCGGGCCGGCTCGTCGTTGAACGGGATGATGTCGATCTTCTCGCCGCGCAGCTCGGATACGACCATCCGCACGCGCGAGCCGCGCGGCCCCACGCAGGCGCCGACCGGATCGACGCCGTTCGTGTGCGAAATGACAGCTATCTTCGAGCGGTAGCCCGGCTCGCGCGCGACGTTCTGGATCTCCACGAGGCCGTCGGCGATCTCCGGCACCTCGAGCTCGAACAGCTTGCGAATCAGCTCCGGCGTGCGGCGGGAGACGACGATGCTCGGACCCTTGGCATCGGCCGAGACATCGGTGATCACGGCCTTGACGCGCGCGCCGTGGTCGTAGCGCTCGCCCTGCACGTGCTCGGACCGCGGCAGCAGCGCCTCGACGCGCTCGCGCAGCTGGACGAGCGTGTAGCGGGAGTCGGACTGTTGGATGATGCCGGTGATCAGCTCCCCGACCCGGTGCTGGTACTCGTCGTACATCATCTCGCGCTCGGCCTCGCGGATCCGCTGCAGGATCACCTGCTTGGCGGTCTGGGCGGCGATCCGGCCGAAGTTGTCGGGCGTGACGTCGCGCTCGTCGATCTGGTCGGAGTGCTCGGCGAGCACATCCTGGGGAATCTCGGGCTCGGGCGGCTCGCGCATCTCGCCCGTCTCGGGATCGACGCCTCCCTCCTCAACCTCGACCTCCGCCAGCAGGCGCTCCTCGAGCTCCTCGGGAACGAGCAGCTGGAAGACCCGGAAGTCGGCGCTCTCACGGTCCATGTCGACGCGTGCGTAGCGGGCCGAGTCGGGGCTCTTCTTGTAGGCCGAGAGCAGCGCGTCCTCGAGGGCGGACATCAGCCGCTCCGAGGAGATCCCCTTCTCGCGCTCGAGGGCGTCGACCGCCTCGACTATATCCCTCGACATCCGCTCAGCCCTCCAGGAGGTTGCTTCGATTGATCTCCGCGTAGGGGATCGAGACTAGTCCCTCGCCGGCCGCGACCGTGATCTCCTCCTCCGAGGCGCCGACGAGCTCGCCCGTGATGCTGCTCTGACCCGCCTGCGGCGCACGCGTGCGGACACGGGCGCGGCGGCCGATGAAGCGGCGAAAGTGGTCGGGCTTGGTGAGCGGGCGGCGGGGGCCGGGCGAGGACACCTCGAGCCCGATGCGGGCGAGCAGCTCGCGCAGATGCCCCGTCACCCGCTCGCAGAGAGCGAGGTCGACGCCCGCGGGGTGATCGATCACGAGTCGCATGCGCTCGCTGGCGACGCGCTCGAGCGCCAGCACCTCGACGTCCGGCTCGGCGCGCGCAAGGCGCTCCTCGATATCGCTCTGCATCTGCTCCATCGGCTTCGATGCTAACCATCGGCGGGCTTGGTGCAGACCATGTTGAGCGAGACTCCGCCGGCCAGCAGCGTGCGGTAGGCGAGGTATAGGCGCCTGCCGAGCCGGCTCCGGCGCGCGAGCTGCACGCCTGTACGTTTGAGCGTGGTCACGGTGGGCGTCTCCGGCGCCAGCACGTAGTGCTCGCCGCGGAAGAAGTGGTGGTCGGCCGGCTCCGTGAGGCGGACCTCGAAGCCCGCTCTGCGTGCATCCAGCCAGTAGCGATGCAGGAAGTGCACGTGCTCATAGCCCTCGTACTCCTCCACCTCCGCTCCGTGGTCGAGCTTGCGCTCGAGTGGGAACTTCAGCTGCTCGTTCACGACCAGCAGCCTGCCACCCGGCCGCAGCACGCGGTAGAGCTCCTCGAAGGTGCGCGCGAGCGTGGAGCTGTCGTTGTGGTGGAGGACCTGGGCGCAGAAGACGTAGTCCATCGATTCGCTAGCGAGCGGCACGTCGAACATCAGCCCGAGCACCCGCTCGAAGTGGGCACCCCCCGCCTCGAAGAACCAGTCGGCGGTCTCGAGGCCCTGCATCTGCACGGCCGCGATGTCGAGCGCCACGACCTCGAGCCCGGCCTCGGCGAGCATGTTGCTCGCCCAGCACGTGTTGGCTCCGACGTCGAGCACCCGCTCCCCCGGACGCGGGGCGACCGAGGCGAGCACCGCCTCCATCGCCCTCGCCTGGCCGAACCAGTAGTCGCTCGGCTCGTGCGGAAGCGCCAGGATCCGCTCCCTGTCCCAGCCGTCGGCCCGCATCCGCTCCGCGAAGCGAGCGAGGCCGGCCGCCTCGCGCACGACGAAGTCGGGCGGCGCGTGGAGCAGGTCGACCACCCCGTTGCGAATCGCGTATGCCGCCCCACAGCCGGCGCACCGCAGCTCTCCCTCCCGTACTTCCCGCGCGTCGCACCGCGCGGGCGCGAGCTCGAGTCCGCTCTCGGCACGGCAGCGCGGGCAGCGGATCTGGCCAAGCAGGCTCTCGCGCACGCTGGGAGCGGGCTCTCTCTGGATCGCGCGGCGGCGCTAGGCCGCGCGGATCCGGTCCCGGTAGGCGCGGTAGTCGGCCCGATCCGGGCGCATGCAGGCCGCCAGTACGAGGTGCCGGCGCGCCTCGGCGCGGCGTCCGGTCTTCTCCAGCGCGCGCCCGAGGCAGAAGTGGGCGAAGTCGTTGACCGGAGAGCGCTCGACCACCGCGGCGAACTCGGCGCGCGCGTCCCCGTAGCGACCGGCATGGAAGTAGGCGCGCCCGAGCGCCTCGCGGATCGACGTCTTGTCCGGCTCTGAGGCGCGTGCCTGCTCGAGCGAGGCCGCCGCCGCGCTGTAGTCGCCGGCCTCGAGCAGCTCGAGGCCGCGCGTGAACAGCTCGTAGACGCGCTCTCCCTGCGAGCTCACGGCCGCGGCGCCCCGTGCGCGCCCACGGGACCCGTCAGCTGCTCGGCCCGGAGCTCCTCGACGACATCGAGGATCTCCGCGGCGAGCGCCGGCTTCGGCGCGCGCGCGAGCGGACGCACCTCATCCGCCAGCACGATCGCTATCTCGTTGTCGGGCGAGTCGAAGCCGACGCCGGGCTTCGAGACATCGTTTACGACGACGGCGTCGAGGCCTTTCGCGGCCAGCTTGCGCTGCCCACGTGCCGACGCCCCCTCCCCGTGCTCGGCGGCGAACCCGATCAGCGTCTGGCCGGCGCTGCGCTGCGCCGCGAGGCTCCGCAGCACGTCGGTGGTGGGCTCGAGCGAGAGCGCGATCTCCTCGCGGCCCGCCTTGTCGATCTTGCCCGCGAGCGACTCGGCCGGCCTGAAGTCGGCCACCGCCGCTGCCATCAGCAGAACGTCCGCCGCCGCGAACTCGGCCCTGGCGGCATGCTCGAGCTCGGCTGCGGTCTCGACGTCCACGAAACGTACGCCGTCAGGGCGCTCGAGCCCGACATTGGCGGCGACGACCACCACGTCAGCGCCGCGCCGCGCCGCTTCGCCGGCGAGCGCCAGGCCCATGCGACCCGACGAGCGGTTGCCGACGTAGCGGACGGCGTCGATCGGCTCGCGCGTGCCGCCGGCGGTCACGAGCACCCGCAGGCCGTCGAGCGAGCGCGGCGCGTACGTCGTGCTGTAGCCGGGCGCGATCGGAGCGCTCGCGGCGGAGCTGGCGATCGGAGCGCTCGCGGCGGAGCCGAGCGCCGCCTCGATCCCGGCGAGCACCGCCCCCGGGTTCGCGAGCCGGCCCACACCCCACTCGCCCTTCGAAGCCAGCGCGCCCTCCTCGGGCGGCACCACCAGGGCGCCGCGCCCGATCAGGACGTCGAGGTTGGCCTGCGTCGCGGGGTGCTCCCACATGCGGTCGTTCATCGCGGGCGCGAGCACGAGCGGGGCGCGCGACGCGAGCGCTGCACTTGTCAGCAGATTGTCGGCGAGGCCGGCGGCGAGCTTCGCGAGCGTGTTGGCCGACGCCGGTGCGATCGCGAGCGCGTCCGCGCGCCCGACGAGCTCGAGATGCGATATCGGATCGTGCTCGGGCGCGGGATCGCCCGGGTAGGCGCCGCGCGCTGGATCGCGCTCGTGCTCGCCGACGAGCACCGGTGCGCCGGTGACCGCCTCGAAGGTGGATCGCCCGACGAAACGCAGGCTGGCGGGCGTCTGCACCACGCGCACCGCGTGGCCCGCCCTGGTGGCCAGGCGCACGAGCTCCACCGCCTTGTAGGCGGCGATGCCGCCGGATACGCCGAGGAGAAGGCGGCCCACGGCCCTAGATGGCTGACTCCGCGACCGCGTGGGTCAGGGGGCGATCGGTCATCTAAGCGCGGTAGCGGTACCTGATCTTGTCGGCGGCGATCTCCTCGAGCGCGATCTTCAGGTAGTTCTTCGAGCCGGTGTCGACCATCGGCGGCGTGAACTCGTCGAAGGCCCCCTCGCCGAGGCTGTTGTAGTACGAGCTGATCTGGCGCGCGCGCTTGGATGCCACGATCACGCATGCGTATTTCGAGTCGACTCGCTCGAGCAGAGTGTCGAGCCGGGGCTTGATCACAGGGAGGCTCCTCCGGGACGCGGGGGACACATCGTAGCGCTCAGCTCGACGAGCTCATCCGCCGCACGCTCGAGCTCGTCGTTGACGATCACGTGCGGGAACTCCTCCCTGGCGCCGATCTCCTCGCGCGCCACTGCGAGCCTGCTCTCGATCTGCCCCGCCTCGTCCGAGCCGCGGCCCACGAGCCGGGCCCGCAGCGACTCGAGCGACGGCGGCGCGATGAACACCCGCAGCGCATCGGGCACCTCCTCGCGCAGCTGGCGCGCGCCCTGGAGCTCGATCTCGAGCACGATCGCGCGAACCGGGCGCTCGAGCTCCGAGCGCAGCGTTCCATAGCGGTTGCCCGCATAGCTCGCGTGCTCGAGGAAATCGCGCGCGCGCACGCGGCGCTCGAAGTTCTCCGCCGAGAGGAAGTGGTAGTCGCGTCCGTCGAGCTCCCCGGGCCGCGGCGAGCGCGTCGTCGCCGAGACCGACAGCGCAAGCTCCGGCACGCGCTCCATCAGTAGCCGGATCAGGGTGCCCTTGCCGACCCCGGAGGGGCCGGTGACTACGAGGACACGCGGGCTCCGGTTGCCTATCGCGTCGTGCGCCGGCTAGGCGCGGAGCAGCGAGACCAGCTCGGCGCGCTGGCGCTCGGAGAGGCCGCCGATCGTCTTGCTCGGCGAGATGCGGCACTGCTGGAGCACGCGGTTCGCCTTGACGCGACCGTACTTGGGAACCGCGAGCAGTAGGTCGAACACCTTGGCCGTCTGCAGGTACTCGGGCGGATCGAGCAAGAGCGACTTGATCTGCAGCCGCCCGGCCTTCAGCTCGCGCTTGAGCCGCGCGCGCTCCATGCGGATCTCGTTCGCCCGGTTGAGTGCATCCATGCGCTGGGTCAACGAGCGCTCGGGAGCGGCCGTGGCAGGCCCGCGCGGGGGGGACTCGATGCCGGGGGCCATGAGCGGCGATTCTATACATGCAATCGCCGCCACCGGGGGGTCAATCGAGGTTTTTCGCGCTAATTCGGCTGAACCTCGACCTGAGCCTTACGGCGCTTGCGGTCGCTTGATGGTTTGGGCCGCTTTGCAGGTATTTCCTCTTAGCGGGGGCGCACTGGAGCGCTGACAGCGGTGCCGCTGGGCTCCGCGCCCGGCCCCCCAGAGCGAAGCGCGGCGAGCTCGCGGCCGATCCGCTCGCCCGCTGCCGGATCGCGGAAGCTCTCGGTCCCCACTGCCACGCAGGTGGCGCCGGCGGCGAGCAGGTCGGCGGCGTGCGAGCCGCTGGCGATCCCGCCCATCCCGATCACCGGAATGCGCACCCGGCGCGCGCCGGCGTGCACCTGCTCGAGCGCCGTCGCGCGCCCCGCAGGTCCGGACACCCCGCCCGAGACGCCGCCGAGCCAGGGTGCGCCAGTGCGGGGGTCGAGTGCCATTCCTTTGAGCGTGTTGATCAGGGCCAGCGCGTCGGCGCCCGCGGCCTCGGCAGCCAGTGCGACCGCGGCGGGATCGGCGGCGGTCGGGGTGAGCTTGACGATCAGCGGCTTGGCGCTCGAGCTTCTGGCCCGCTCGACCGCGGCGGCCGCCTCCGCAGGGTCGGCCCCCATGACGAGCCCGGTCTCGACGTTGGGACAGGAGACGTTGAGCTCTATCAGCGACACCTCGGGGCGTGCGCCGACGCGCTCGACGAGCACGGCCAGCTCGTCGCGCTTCGCGGCCATCACCGAGACGATCAGCGGCACCGGCAGCTCGGCGAGCCTGGGCAGATCCTCGGCCAGGAAGCCGTCGAGGCCGCGGTTGGGAAGGCCGATCGAGTTGATCAGGCCGGCCGGTGCCTCCCACAGCCGCGGCGGCGGATTGCCTGCGCGGGGATGCAGCGTGATCGTCTTCGAGACGAACGCATCGAAGGGGAAGCGCTCGAGCAGCACGTCGCCGAACGCACGCCGAGCGGCGACCGCGTCGAAGGTGCCCGAGGCGTTCAGCACCGGTCCGCGCAGCGCGACGCCGCAGAGCTCGAGCGTGGCGCTCAAGGCAACTCCCGCGCAGCACCGGGGGGGCGGGCGGCGGCGTCTGGAGCGCCAGCCAGGGCCGAGGCCTCGAGCAGACGACCGTCGAGCACCGGCCCGTCGATGCACAGGCGCAGGTAGCCGCGTGTGGTAGGGACCACGCAGCCGTAGCACGCCCCGAAGCCGCATGCCATGCCCGCTTCGAGCGCGAGCTGGGCCTCCACGCCGCGCTCGGCGCAGATCGTGCGCACCGCCTCGAGCATGGGCGGCGGTCCACAGGCCTGGACGAGCGGTGCGGCGACCGGGTGGCCCGACCCGGCGGGCCGCTCCCTCGCGGCCTGGGCTCCCCGCCCGGCGGAGCCCTCCGCGACCGCATCGAGCGTTTCGAGGGCTTCGGCGAGCGGAGCGGTGACCAGGCCGTGCCGGCCCACCGAGCCGTCGTCGGTCGCAAGCTCGACCGCCGCTGGGAACAGCCGCGCCACCTCCGCGTGCGCTGCGGAGCGAAAGCCGAGCAGCACCTGCGCGCCGACGCCGAGCTGTTCGGCCAGGGCGAGGATCGGCGCTACGCCGATGCCACCTCCGACAAGCAGCACCGTGCGGTCGACGGCCGAGCGAAACCCTGCGCCGAAGGGACCCGCGAGCCACAGCCCCTCCCCCGCCTCGAGCGCTGCGAGCCGCTGCGTACCCGGTCCGACGTCCTCGAGCAGGAAGCCGAGCTGCGGACCGCCGAGCGCGGTCTCGGCACGATCGTCGTGCGGCGCGGCGGGCCGCACGCTCGCAAAGGAGAAGGCGCGCGGCAGGAACGGCCGCTCGTCGCTGCCCGCGCCCCAACCCTGAGCGGCGGCGAGCATGTAGAACTGGCCGGGCTGCGGATCGGCCGGGCCGGCGGCATCGTGGGCCCAGATCATGCGGTAAGGGCCAAGCTCCTCGCTCGCAACTACCCGGGCGAGCCGCCGCCCGAGCGGAGCGAGGGTCCGGGAATCGGCCGCGCCGACCGGGGCGCTCGCCGCGGACCCCGCGCTCACGCCGGCGTCTTCGGCGTCCCGGCGGCCTCGGCATGTCCGGCGGCCTCGGCATGTCCGGCGGCCTCGGCATGTAGCTCTTGGAGCGATCGGAGATCCGCGGGGCCGCGGCTCATGGCGACGATCGCGCGCTGGGCGGCCGTCGCGCCGGTCATCGTCGTAACGCACGGGATCCCGCGCGCGACGGCGGCGCGGCGGATCTCGTAGCCGTCCGCGCGCGCGCCCGAGCCCGTCGGCGTGTTGATGACGAGGTCGACCTCGCCCGACTCGATCCGATCGACGACGTTCGGCGATCCCTCGCCTCTCTTCTGCAGCCGCTCGGCCGGCACACCGAGGCGCCGGATCGCGTGCGCGGTGCCGCGCGTGGCGAGGATCCGAAAGCCCAGATCGTGCAGCGAGGCGGCCAGCTGCGTCGCAGACGGCTTGTCGTAGTCGGTCACGCTGACGAAGACGGCGCCGGCGCTCGGCAGCGTCGCGCCGGCCGCGGCCTGGGCCTTGCCGAAGGCCGCCGGGTAGTCGGCGGCCACGCCCATCACCTCGCCCGTCGACTTCATCTCGGGACCAAGCAGCGAATCGGCGCGCGGGAAGCGATCGAACGGCAGCACGGCCTCCTTCACGGCCACGTGGCGCCCCTTCGGCCCGCCTGGGCCGAGCCGCTCCTCGAGGCCGAGGTCGCGCAGCCGCTCTCCTAGCATCAGCCGGCAGGCGACCTTGGCGAGTGGCACGCCGACCGTCTTCGAGACGAACGGCACCGTGCGCGAGGCCCTTGGGTTGGCCTCGATCACGTAGAGCTCCTCCTCACCGCGGACGGCGAACTGCACGTTCATCAGGCCAACGACGCCGAGCGCCAGCGCGAGCTGCTCGGTCGCCTGCCTGACCTGAGCGAGCATGTCGGGACCGAGCGACATCGGCGGGATCACGCACGCCGAGTCGCCGGAGTGGATGCCCGCCTCCTCGACGTGCTGCATGAGCCCGCCGATCAGAACCTGCTCGCCGTCGCAGAGGGCATCGACGTCGAGCTCCATCGCGTTCTCGAGGAAGCGGTCGAGGTAGATCGTGCCGCGCTCACCCGCCGGAGTGCCGGCGCCGGTGCGACTCAGGTAGTCGGCGAGCGCATCGCTCGAGTAGCAGATCTCCATCGCCCGCCCGCCGAGCACGTATGAGGGGCGCACGAGCAGCGGGTACCCCACCCGCTCCGCCGCATCGAGCGCGTCCTGCGGCGACTCCGCGGTCGCGTACGCCGGCGTGCGCAGGCCGAGCTCGGCGCACAGGCGGCCAAAGCGCGGGCGGTCCTCGGCGCGGTCGATCGCCTCGACCGGCGTGCCGAGCAGGGGCACCCCCGCGTCGACGAGCTCGCGTGCGAGCTTGAGCGGCGTCTGGCCGCCGAACTGGACGATCACGCCCTCCGGACGCTCGAGCTCGATAACCCCGAGCACGTCCGTGAGCGTCAGTGGCTCGAAGTAGAGCCGGTCGCTCGTGTCGTAGTCGGTCGAGACGGTCTCCGGGTTGCAGTTGATCATCACCGCGTCGCGCCCCGACGCGCGCACGGTCATCGCCGCGTGCACGCAGCAGTAGTCGAACTCGATCCCCTGCCCGATCCGGTTCGGCCCCGAGCCGAGGATCACGACCGAGGCGCGCTCGCCCCGGCGCACCTCGTGGCGCGGGCCCTCCGGCCCGGGCGCCTCGAAGCCGGAGTAGTAGTAGGGGGTCTCGGCCTCGAACTCAGCCGCGCAGGTGTCGACCGCCTTGAAGGTGCGCGCAAGCCCGGCCTCTGGATCCTCGCCCCGAGCCAGCGCCGCGATCTCGGCGACGAACCACGGATCGATCCCGGTGCGCGCGCAGACCTCGGCCTCGGCGACCCCGCCCGCGAGCGCCGCCAGCAGCAGCTCGTAGCGATCGGGAGTCGAGATCTCGAGCCGCTCGAGCAACTCGGCCGGGTCCGCCGGCGCGACCACCGGGAGGTCGAGCTCGCGCGAGCGCATCGCCTTGACGAAGGCCTGCTTGAACGTGCGGCCGATCGCCATCGTCTCGCCCACCGACTGCATGTGCGTCGAGAGCGCGCCGTCGGAGCCCGGGAACTTCTCGAACGCGAAGCGCGGCCACTTGACGACGACGTAGTCGATCGCCGGCTCGAAGCTCGCCGGCGTGCGGCGAGTTATGTCGTTGTCGATCTCATCGAGCGCGTAGCCGACCGCGAGCCGGGCCGCGATCTTCGCGATCGGGAAGCCGGTCGCCTTCGACGCGAGCGCCGAGGAGCGCGAGACGCGCGGGTTCATCTCGATCACCACGATCTCGCCGCTCGCCGGATCGACGGCGAACTGGATGTTCGAGCCGCCGGTCTCGACCCCGACCGCGCGGATGACGGTCTTGGCTTGGTCGCGCAGGCGCTGGTACTGGGCGTCGGAGAGCGTCTGCTGCGGCGCGACCGTGACCGAGTCGCCGGTGTGGACGCCCATCGGGTCGACGTTCTCGATCGAGCAGACGACGACGACGTTGTCGCGCGCGTCTCGCATCAGCTCGAGCTCGAACTCGCCCCAGCCGATCAGCGACTGCTCGACGAGCACCTGCCCGATCGGGCTCGCCGCCAGCCCCTCGGCCACGCGCTCGCGGTACTCGGCGTGGCTGCGGGCGATGCCGCCCCCCTCCCCTCCCATCGTGAACCCGGGACGCACGATCGCCGGCAGGCCCACCCGCTCGAGCGCGCGCTCCCCCTCGGCGATGCTCGCGACCACGCTCGAGCGCGGCACCGCGAGCCCCGCCGCCTGCATCGTGTCGCGGAAGCGCAGGCGATCCTCGGCACGCTGGATCGCCTCGTAGTCGGCGCCGATCAGCTCGACGCCGAACCGGGCGAGCGTGCCGTCCTCGGTCAGGGCCCGGGCGAGGTTGAGCGCGGTGCCCCCGCCGAGCGTCGGCAGCAGCGCGTCGGGGCGCTCGCGCTCGATCACGCGCGCCACCGACTCGGGCTCGAGCGGCTCGATGTAGGTCGCGGTCGCGAACTCGGGATCGGTCATGATCGTCGCCGGATTCGAGTTGACGAGCACGACCTCGTAGCCCTCCTCGAGCAGCACCTTGCAGGCCTGCGCGCCCGAGTAGTCGAACTCGGCCGCCTGCCCGATCACGATCGGCCCCGAGCCGATCACGAGGATCTTCTCGATGTCCCCCCGGCGCGGCATCAGATCATCGCCAGGAAGCTGTCGAAGACGTGCTCGGCGTCGTGCGGGCCGGGGCCTGCCTCGGGGTGATACTGGACCGTGGCACCCGCGACGTCGCGCAGCACGAGGCCCTCGACCGTGCGGTCGTAGAGGTTCAGGTGGGAGAGCTCGGCGGTCCCGAAGTCGGTCTCCCAGCGCACGGGATCCTCGCCGGCGATCGTGCGCTCGCCGCCCGGCCCGAGCACCGCGTAGCCGTGGTTCTGGGAGGTGATGTCGATCGCCCCGCTGGCGAGGTCCTTGACCGGGTGATTGGCGCCGTGGTGGCCGAACGGCAGCTTGAAGGTCTCGAGCCCGATCGCCCGGCAGAGCAGCTGATGACCGAGGCAGATGCCGAACACCGGCACCCTGCCGACCAGCTCGCGCACCGTGTCGACCACTTGGTCGAGCGCCCCAGGATCGCCCGGCCCGTTGGCGAGGAAGACCGCGTCGGGGTGGCGCTCGAGCAGCTCGGCCGCTCCCGTACGGTAGGGATGGAGCTCGAGCCGCGCCCCGCGCGAGCGCAGGTGCGAGACGATCGAGCCCTTGATGCCCGTGTCGATGCAGGCCAGCAGCGGGCCCGAGCCGTCCGCATCGAGCAGCGTCGGCTCGCTCGGGCTGACCTCTGCGACGAGGTCGCGCCCATCGATCGTCGGCTCGGCGAGCACCCGCTCGAGCGCATCGTCCGCCGCCGTCTCGCCCGCGAAGATACCCCCGCGCATCGCCCCGCGCTCGCGGATGTGGCGCACGAGCGCGCGCGTGTCGACGCCCGCGATCGCCGGCACGTCGCAGTCGGCGAGCCAGGTGAGCCAGCCCCCCTCGGCCTCGAAGGCGTCCTCGCGGTCGATGCCCTCGCGCATCACCACCGCCCGCGCGTGCACCGCGTCGGACTCCTGGGCGGCGGCGGAGACGCCGTAGTTGCCGATCAGCGGGTAGGTGAAGATGATGATCTGGCCGCGGTAGCTCGGGTCGGTGACAGCCTCCTGGTAGCCGGACATCGCTGTGTTGAAGACGACCTCGCCGGTCGACTCGCCACCCGTAGCACCGGCCGCCACGCCGTCAAAGCGCTCGCCGTCCTCGAGCAGCAGGTAGGCCGAGGCGGGCATTCAGACCGCGCCCACGGCGAACGAGCGCTCGCGGTATGCGACGAGACCGTCGGCGATCGTCATCCGCACGCGCCCGGATAGCTCCCGGCCGGCCCAGGGCGAGTTCGCCGAGCGGCTCTCGTAGCCGGACTCGCCGACCGTCCAGCGCGCGTCGAGATCGGCGAGGCAGACGTTGGCCGGCGCTCCGGGGGCGAGCGAGGGCGCGGGGAATCCGAACGCCACCGCACCCGCGCTCATGCGCTCGACGAGCAGGCCGAGCTCGAGCACTCCGGGCACGACAAGCTCGGTGTGGAGCACGGCGAAGGCGGTCTCGAGGCCGGTCGCACCCGGCGGCGCGAGCTCGAACGGCTGCTCCTTCTCCTCGCGGGCGTGCGGCGCGTGATCGGTCGCCACGCAGTCGATCGCACCGGAGCGCAGCGCGTCGATCAGGGCGCGGCGGTCGTCCTCGGAGCGCAGCGGCGGGTTCGTCTTCATGCTCGCATCCAGCGACCTGACCGCTCCGTCGGTGAGCGTCAGATGGTGCGGGGTGACCTCGGCGCTAAGCGCGACGCCCGCCTGCTTGGCGCGCTCGAGCGCCACGACCGACCCATGTGCGGAGACGTGCTGCGCGTGGATGCGCCCGCCCTCGTAGCCGGCGATCGCCGCGTCGCGCTCGAGCGCCGTCGACTCGGAGATCGACGGAACCCCGGCAAGGCCGAGCAGGGCCGAGACCTCGCCCTCGTGCATGACGCCTGCGCCCGTCAGCGCGGGATCCTCCTGGTGCAGGGCGAGCAGCCGGCCCGCCAGCCGCTGGTACTGCAGCGCGCCCCGCAGCAGCCCGGCATCGCTGACCGGATGGCCGTCGTCGGTGAATGCGACGGCGCCGGCGTCCGCGAGCTCCGCCATCTCGGTCAGCTCGACCCCGGCCTGCCCGCGCGTGATCGCAGCGAGGAAGCCGGTCGGCACGCGGGCGCTGCGGCGCGCCTCCTCGCGCAGCGACGAGAGCACCGAGGCCGTATCGACGACCGGATTGGTGTTCGGCATCGCGAGCAGGGCACAGAAGCCGCCGGCCGCGGCGGCGCGCGTCCCCGAGGCGACGTCCTCCTCGTCCTCGCGGCCGGGCATGCGCAGGTGCACGTGCGGGTCGAAGAAGGCGGGGAAGGCGTGCAGGCCCTCGCCGTCGATCTCCTCCGCTCCCGCCGGCGCGGCGAGCGAGCCGGGCGCGCCGATCTCGGCGATCCGGCCGTCGCGGATCAGCAGATCGCCGGGGCTGTCGATGCTCGCGCGCGCGTCGAGCAGGCGCGCCCCGCGCACGAGGGCGTCGAGCCCCCCGTCGGCGCGCCCGCGCGCATGGTCGAGCGCCAGCTCGCCCCCGCGCGGAGCCGTCGCTGCGCCTGCCGCCCTCACGCCGGCTGCGGCTCCGGCGCCGTCTCTACGCCGGCCGGGCTGCCGCTCGGGCGCTCGTCGCCCGCGAGCAGCTCATAGAGCACGGCCATGCGAACGACCATCCCGGACTCGACCTGCTCGACGATCAGCGCCTGCGGCGAGTCGATCACCTCGCCCGCGAGCTCGACGCCGCGGTTCACGGGCCCCGGGTGCATCAGCAGCTGGCGCGGACCGAGCCGCCGGCCGTCGATCTGGAAGCGCGCGACGTACTCGCGCATCGAGGGCACCAGCGCCGCCTGCATGCGCTCGTGCTGCATCCGCAGCGCGTAGACCACATCGGCCTCCCGCAGCGCGTCGAGCGAGTGGGCGACCCGGCAGCCGAGCGACTCGACCGCCCGCGGGATCAGCGTCGGCGGACCGCACACGGTCACCTCGCAGCCCATCCGCAGAAAGGCGAGGATGTTCGAGCGCGCAACGCGCGAGTGCAGCACGTCGCCGACGATCCAGACCTTGAGCCCTTCGATCGAGCCGATCCTGCGGCGCAGCGTGTAGAGGTCGAGCAGTGCCTGCGTCGGGTGCTCGTGCTTGCCGTCGCCGGCGTTTATGATCGCCGCGGCGCTCCAGCGATCGACGAGCGCCGCGGCGCCGACGTGCGGCGAGCGGATCACGATCGCCGCGGGGTCGTAGGCGGAGAGGGTCTGCACCGTGTCCTTGAGCGACTCGCCCTTGTCGACCGCCGAGCCCTGGGCCTTGATGCTCACGACGTCGGCCGAGAGGCGCTTGGCGGCGAGCTCGAACGATGAGCTCGTGCGCGTCGAGGCCTCGTAGAAGAGGTTGATGACCGTGTGGCCCCGCAGCGTCGGGACCTTCTTGATGCGACGCCCCGAGACCTCGGCGAACCCCTCGGCGCGCGCTAGCAGCCGCTCGATGTCAGCGCGCGTGAGATCGTCGATCGAGAGCAGGCTGCGCTTCATGGTGAGCGCCTCGGTCGCACCGAGCCTGCGCGCTCCGCGAGGCCCCGCGGCGTCGCGAAGCCGACCCGCCTCACGCCGGCACCTCCGCGACGCTCGTCGCGATCGCGACCTCATCGACCCCATCGAGCTCCTCGACGCGCACGTTGACCCTGTCGCCGCGCGCGGTCGGGAGGTTCTTGCCGACGTAGTCGGGGCGCAACGGCAGCTCGCGGTGGCCGCGATCGGCGAGCACAGCGAGCTGCACGCGGCGCGGGCGCCCGTAGTCGAACAGGGCCTCGATCGCGGCGCGCACCGTCCGCCCCGTGAAAAGCACGTCGTCGACCAGCACGACGGTCGCCTCCTCGAGCACGAGGTCGAGGTGCGAAGCGTGCACGACGGGCTGGCGCTCGGGCGCGCCGGCAAGGCCCGGAGCATCGAGCCCGCCGGCCGAGCCCGGAGCGTCGAGCGCGTGCGAGGGCTCCGTCGCGCGCACCGAGCCAGGCACGCGCAGCCCCACGTCGTCGCGGTAGAAGGAGATGTCGAGATCACCCAGGGGCACGGGCTCGCCGACCAGGTCGGCCACGGCGGCTCGCAGACGTCTGGCAAGCAATGCCCCGCGACGATGGATGCCCACCACGGCGAGGCCCTCCCCGCCCGTTCGCTCCACTATCTCGTGGGCGATGCGCGCAAGCGTGCGCCGTATGTCGTCGCCGTCTAGGACGACCGTCTCGCTCAAGCTGGATCCTTTCTGGCCTCGCCGGACCGGATTAAAGGAGTCTCACTGCAAGCTAGCAGCCGTCGATGACGACGAGGACGGCGCCGGCCAGCTTTCCCCCTGCGGCCCCGTCCGCGGCTCGGTCTCGGCGAGCGGCTGGGTCTGCCGGCCCCGCGGCGGCTCGGCGCGCAGGTGGACCGGCGGCCCGCGCTCCGGCAGCGGGATCTCGACGCGATCGAGGTCGCGCGGCACGATCGTGTTGGCGAACTCGAGCCGCGCTTCCTCTCGCACCTGGCGCGGCGGGTAGCGCGGCGCGAGGTGGGTGAGCGCCAGCAGCGAGACCCCGGCGGCGGCCGCGAGCTCCGCGGCTCCGCTTGCGGTCGAGTGGGCAGTCTCTCGCGCGCGCGCAGCGTCCTCTTCCAGGAAGGTCGCCTCGTGCACGAGCAGGTCGGCCTCGTGCGAGGCGACGCGCGTGGCCTCGCAGGGCGAGCCGTCGCCGGCGAGCACGACCTTGCGACCGCGGCGCGTCTCGCCGAGCACCTGCTCGGGCCGCACCTCGCCATCCGAGCCCGCGACGCTCTCGCCGCGTTGGAGGCGGCCGAAGTCGGGTCCTGGCGCCACGCCGAGCTCGCGCGCACGCGCCTCATCGAAGCGGCCAGGACGCTCATCCTCGACGAGCGCGTAGCCGTAGGCGCGGATCCCATGGCTTGCGGGAAAGGCGGCGACCGCGTAACCGTCGCGGCGCAGGGGCTCGGCCGGCTCGAGCTCGACGATTCGCAGCTCGTAGGTCGTCCGGCCGACGACCGCGCGCAGGGAGTCGAAGAGCGCGCGCAGCCCCGGCGGCCCGTAGACGGTCAACGGGGTCTCGCGATCGCGTAGCGAGAAGGTCTTGAGCATTCCGGGCAGGCCCAGGAAGTGGTCGGCGTGGAGATGGGTGATGTAGACCTCGTCGAGGTCCACGAGGCCGCCCGCCTGCAGGAGCTGGCGCTGCGTGCCCTCGCCGCAGTCGAAGAGCAGCCGCTCGCCCCCGCGGCGGACAAGCGTCGCGGGCAGCGCCCGCTGGGCCGTCGGCGCCGAGCCGGCGGTGCCCAGGAAAAGAACGTCGAGGTCCATCGCCCTATCTTCGCGGTCGCCTCGGGCGGCGCCGGGAGTGGCGTCGTGCCAGCATCGTCAATCGAGCGCGGAGGTCGGGCCCGTCACCCGGGCTGGCGCAGATCGATGACCGTAAGTCCCCGTTCGAGCGCGACGATCTCGGGGTCGCCGGTCAGCAGAGGCGCACGATGGCGCTCGGCGGTCGCGACTGCGAAGGCGTCTGCATAGGAGAGGGCGTGGTTTGCCTTCACGCGCGCAGCTGCGAGGACCAGCGCCGCGTCGGGCTCCTCGACACGTAGGTCGCGTGCGAGGGCCTCGACGGCGGTTGCGGCGCGACCGTGGCCTCGCTGCCTCGCCGCGATGTAATAGGCCTCACCGAGGTTGATCCAAGACGCCCCCGCTCCCCCGCCCGCGAGCGCCGCCCTTACCTGCTGCGCAGCGGGCTCGCCGTGAAGCAGCGCAAGCAAGCCCCATGCGTCGATGACCGTGTTCAGCGGCGGCGATCCTCACGTAACTTGTCCGCCGCGAGCTCGGCGCGATGCTCGGCCTCCAAGTCGGCGAGCATGTCGCCTTCTCCCGCCAGCATCCCCCAGGCCGAGACTCCTGAAAGCCGGCGCACGCGCGCCTCGCCATCCTGCTCCTCGACCACGAC
>JBBSNQ010000005.1:0-19753 GCA_038232575.1 Solirubrobacterales bacterium
GTCGAGGACGAGAGCCGGGTGCTCAACCTGTTCGAGAACGCGATCGTCGCGAACCTCGACGGCGCACCCGGACTCGAGGTGATCAAGGGCGGGTTGACGCTCAACCAGCTCGTCAATCTCGGCGTCGCCGTCGGACAGAATCTGCCCTACTACCACGTGATCCAGGCGTGGAACGGCGAGACCGGTCTGTCACTGCCTGCCTTCCCGCAGGCGATCGAGGACTACCAGCTGCTCTCTAGCCCGGCCGTCGCCGACGTCTCCGACGCCGAGGGCGTCGAGATCCTCGCCGGCACGGGGCTCTACCTGCTGCGCAACATGAACGCCGCGGGCGATGAGGGCTCGGACTGGCCGAAGTTCACCGGCGGCTGGATCTTCGGCGTGCCGGCCATCGGCGACGCCGACGGCGACGGCAAGCTCGAGGTCGCCAGCCTCACCCGCGAGGGCTTCGCCTTCCTGCACGACACGGACCGCCCCGCCTGCGGCGAGGGTGGCGGCATTCTCGACGGAGTCATCGGCGAGGAGGAGAACGACGAGTCGAAGAACGAGACCAACAACGAGTGGTGGACCTCGCGCCACGACGAGTGGTCGACGGGCAACTACGAGACCGACGCCCGCCCGCCCGGAACGCCGCGCGATCTCGAGGCGAGCCGCGACGGCTCCTCCGTCGAGCTCACCTGGACCGTGCCCGGCGACGACTGGCTCTGCGCGCAGTCGGAGCGCTACCGCATCATCGCGTCGAGCGACCGGATCGAGCACCCGACCGACGGCCGCGTCGTCGGCGATTTCGGCGGACCGCCGGCCTCCGATGCCCCGCCGCCGTCCGGCGAGCAGGAGTCACAGACGGTTGAGATCGGTGGCGGCGAGCGCTTCGTCGCCGTCCTGCATCAGGACGAGGCCGGCAACTGGGGCCACCTGGCGAGCGTCCGGGTTCGCGGCGGCGGCAACGGCGGCGGGGGCGACGGTGACGACGACGGGGGCGGCGGCAACGGCGGTGGCAGCGACGACGACGACAACGACTCCGACGACAGCGACGACAACGACGGCTCTGGCGGTGGCGGCGGCGGATCCGGCGGGGGCGACGGATCCAGCGGGGGTGAGCTCGACGGCGGCGAGGTTCTCGGCGAGCGCGGCTTCCCGGCCTGCCTGCCGCAGGGCCTGACCTTCGTCTCGACCGGTCTCGGGCCGCTGCGCCTTGGTTTGACGCGTGCGCAGACCCTCGCGCGCACGGTTGACCCCGTGAACCGCACCGGGCGCGTCTTCCGCTACTGCGTGAGCGGCGGCGGTCGCACCTACGTCGCCTTCTCGCGCGACGGCAGGGCGCGCATGGTCGTCTCCGTCTCCGAGCAGCACCGCGCTCGCGGCATCGGCCGCGGGTCGAGCGCGCGCGAGGTGCGCCGCCTCTACCCGCAGGCACGGAAGCTCGGCAGCCGGCACCTGACCGCGCGCCTCGGCGCCGGGCTGCGCGTGGTCTTCGGCGTCAACCGCCGCGGCCGCGTGCGCTACGTCGCGGTCGTCGACGACCCGCTGACGAGCAACCTGAACCTGCTGCGCTACTACCTGCGCACGGTCAGGCTCGGCTAGCAGGCGCGCGGCCTCCGCGCACCGCACGCTCGCTCCTCGACTTCGGAGGATGGGGCGAGAATCGACACCCCTCGACTTCCCGGGTCATGGAGGCTCACTGGCGCTCGTGAACCAGTCAGTCACCATCCCTGCCCTGGCGGGCTTCCTCGCCGGATTGCTCGCGAACGCGCTGCCGCGCGTCGACGTCCTTCCCGAGGAGGTTGGCTTGGGCACAGTGTTCGCGATCGCCGGAGCCGGGGGTTGCCTCGGCTTCCTCGTTGACTACGCGCGCGGACCGAAGGACGATAGGTGACTGCGCCGCGGCACCGCCGGCGGCTTCGCGGCCGGCATCCTCGGGCTCGTCGCCCTCGCCCTCGTTCGCAGTATTCTCGTCTGACGATGCGCACTACCGTCCTGCTTCTTCTCGGTGCCCTCGTCGGCGCTCTGCTCATGGTCGCTTTCGTTGCGATCACCGGGACGGGTGCGCCGGGCTTCTACGCCGCGGGCGTTGTCGCTGTGGCTCTCAACATGGCGATGCTCGCCTGGGACGATCGCCGTCAGGCACGCCGGCTGCGTTAGCTCCGATAGCCAGCGACGCCGCATACCGATGTCAGCGGGCGGCGAGCGCGGCGAGCTGCTCGAGCTCCCGCTCGCTCGACCACGCGCCGACTGAGGCGCGCACGAGGCCGCGTCCCGGGAGGTGCCTGACGACGAGGCCGGCCGCGGCGAGCCTTTCCACCTCCGCCTCGGGGTCGTCGGCGTGCCAGGAGACGAGCGTCGAGGCACCGCGCGGGGCCACCTCGAGCCCGCGTGCGCTCAGTAGCTCGGCCAGCTCCGCGGCGAGCTCAGCGCCGCGCGCGTGGATCCACGGCCAGCCGGCGGCTGCGAGCAGCTCGAGCGCGGTGAGCGACCACGCCGCGCCCGGACCGGGCACGATGCCTGTGTCGAAGCGCGCGGCGCCCTCGTGATAGGGGAGCTCGGCCGCGCGGCCAGGGTCGGCGAGCGTCTCATAGCCCGGCCACGAGGGCGCGAGCGAGTCGGCCTGCGCGCGGCGCACGTAGAGGCAGCCGCTCCCATCGGGGCCACAGAGCCACTTCTGGCCCGAGGCGGCGTAGAAGTCGCAGCCGAGTGCGCCGACGTCGACGGGTACGGCGCCGATCCCCTGGGCGCCGTCCAGTAGGACCAGCGCGTCCGTTGCGGCGAGCGCCTCCGTGTCGACTACGCGGCCGTTGACCCACGAGACGTGCGAGCAGGCGATCAGCCGGGTCGCGGCTTTCACCTGCCCGGCGAGCTCGCCAAACGGGGCGTAGCGGATCGAGAAGCCGCGCCGGCGGCCGGCCGCGGCAAGCGGTGCGAGCAGACCGGGGTGCTCCTCGTCGGAGGTGAGCACCTCGTCGGCCGGGCCCAGCTCGAGCCCGGAGAGGACCGTGTTGATCCCGTCGGTCGTGGACCGAGTGAGCGCCAGCTCGTCCACCGCGCAGCCGAGCAGCGCGGCGAGGCGCTCGCGCAGGTCGCTGCGCATCGCGCCGAGCTCGGCGGTGTGGGGCTCGCCCGAGCGGCCGTGCTCGACCGCGTGCTGCAGCCGCGCGGCTGCAGCGTCTGCGGCGCGGCGGGGGATGGGCCCGTCGGTGCCGGCGTTCAGGTAGGCGGCGTGCGAGAGCACCGGGAACTCGGCCCGGAAGTCATCGACGCGCGCAGCCTCCGAGCTCATCGCGCCCGATCTTATGCGCGGCTGCGAGGCGGCTCCATGCGCGGCTGCGCGGACACCCGCCCGCGCGAGCTCTTATCGTCCCGGTCGATGATCCTCGAGCGATCGATGCACCCGGACTGGCTCTCGAACGCCTACCTCGTCGGCGATCAGGAAGGCGGGCACGCGGTCGTGATCGATGCGGGCGGACCATCGGCGCCGCTCGTCGAGGCCGTCGAGCAGCACGAGCTGAGCGTGACCCACGTGCTGCTGACCCACCATCACGGCGATCACGTCGCCGAGCGCCACGTCTACAGGGAGCGCTTCGGCGCCGAGCTGCTCGCACACCCGCTCGAGGCCGAGCGTATGCCCGACATCGACAGCGCGCTCGAGCCCGGCGAGGTGCTCGAGGTCGGCGGCCTGCGGATCGACGGCCTGCACACGCCGGGTCATAGCGCCGGAATGCTCTGCTTCCGAGTCAACGACACGGAGCTCTTCAGCGGCGACACGCTCTTCAAGGGCTCGGTCGGCGGCGTGCGCGCGCCCGGCTCTACGACCTTCGAGGAGCTGCACGAGTCGATCATGGGTGTGCTGATGAAGCTGCCGGGCGATACGGCGGTGCACCCCGGGCACTCGAGCGCGACGACGATCGGGGAGGAGTGGGAGCGCAATCCGTTCGTGCGCATCTGGCGCGGCCTCGACCCCGAGGGGAGCGAGCGCTGCCGCGTGGGTGAGGAGCCCGCGACGCTCGTGCTGCTCGCGCGCGACTACGACGGCGGCGGCAAGGCGTGGGTGCGCCTCGACGAGACCGGGCGCGACGACATCGTGCCCGGCTCCGCGGTCGTACGCGAGTCGTGAGCGAGTCGTGAGCGAGACCACCCAAGGCGGCCCGACCGTCTCCCTACCCGACGGCGCCCCACTCGAGCTGCCGGCGGACGCGAGCGGTCTCGACGCTGCGCAGGCGATCGGCGCCGGGCTCGCGCGGGCGGCGCTCGCAGTGCGCCAGGACGGCGAGCTGCAGGATCTTGCCGCTCCATTGCGCGACGGCGCGGCACTTGAGATCGTCACGCGCGAGAGCCCGGGAGCGCTCGAGCTGCTGCGCCACGACGCCGCGCACGTGCTCGCCACCGCGGTAATCGAGCTCTACCCCGGCACCAAGGTCTCGATCGGGCCGCCGATCGACGACGGCTTCTACTACGACTTCGAGTTCCCCGAGAACGTCAAGGTCACCGACGCGGACTTCGAGCGGATCGAGGCGCGCATGCGCGAGCACGTGAGCGCGGACGAGGGGTTCGAGCGCGACGACTTGGTCGCCGGGGAGGCGCTCGACCGCTTCGTCCGCGAGGGGCAGGACTACAAGGTCGAGCTGATCGAGGACCTCGTCAAGGCGCAGGGGATCGAGACGGTCTCGCTGTATCGCAACGGCCCCTTCGTCGACCTCTGCCGCGGCCCGCACGGCCCCTCGACCAAGCGCATCAAGGCGCTCAAGCTGCTCTCGGTGGCGGGCGCCTACTGGCGCGGCGACCACCGGCGCCAGATGCTCACGCGCATCTACGGCACGGCCTTCTTCTCGCAGGACGAGCTCGACGCGCACCTCGAGCGCCTCGAGCAGGCGCGCGCGCGCGACCACCGCCGGCTCGGCCGCGAGCTCGGGCTGTTCCTCTTCTCGGACACCTCGCCCGGCTCCCCGTTCTGGCTGCCCGCGGGCATGGCGATCTACAACGAGCTGACGCGACTCTGGCGCGAGGAGAACGCGCGCCGCGACTACCGCGAGGTGCGCACGCCGATCCTCTACGACGTCGACCTCTGGAAGCAGTCCGGGCACTGGGAGAAGTTCCGCGAGCACATGTACTTCACCGATGTCGAGGACCGCCCGATGGGGCTCAAGCCGATGAACTGCCCGGCCCACATCCAGCTCTACGGCTCGCAGCTGCGCTCCTACCGCGAGCTGCCGGTGCGCTACTCGGAGGCCGGGCTCGTGCACCGCCACGAGCCGAGCGGAACGCTGCACGGACTGCTGCGCGTGCGCCACATCACCCAGGACGACGCGCACATCTTCTGCCGCCCCGACCAGGTCGAGGAGGAGGTCATCGGCTGCCTCGACTTCGGCTTCTTCCTCTACGACCTGTTCGGCTTCGAGCCGCGGCTCGAGCTCTCGACGCGTCCGGACACCCGCATCGGCAGCGACGAGTGGGGGGCTGGCGCCGACGGCGCCCTGGCGGCGGGGCGCGCGCGCCGCGGCCTGCCGTTCGAGCTGCGCCCCGGCGACGGCGCCTTCTACGGCCCGAAGATCGATCTGCACATGACCGACTCGCTCGGGCGCTCGTGGCAGCTCGGCACCGTGCAGCTCGACCACTCGATGCCCGAGCGCTTCGAGCTCGCCTACACGGGCGCCGACAACGCCGAGCACCGCCCGGTGATGGTTCACCGCGCCCTGCTCGGCTCGTTCGAGCGCTTCATCGGCATCCTGATCGAGCACTACGCCGGCGAGTTCCCGCTCTGGCTGGCGCCCGTGCAGGCGGTCGTGCTCCCGATCGCCGACAGGCACGCCGCCTACGCCGCCACGGTCAGCGGCCAGCTCCGCGAGGCGGGCCTGCGTGCGGAGGTCGATGAGCGCTCGGAGTCGGTCGGCAAGCGGATCCGCGAGGCGGAGCTCGCCAAGGTTCCCTACATGCTCGTCGTCGGCGATGAGGAGGAGCGCGCCGGCGCCGTCGCCGTGCGCCGTCACCGCGCCGGCGACCGCGGAGCGATGGCGGTCGCGGAGCTCGCGCGCCAGGCGCGTGAGGAAGTCGCTACGCGCGCCCCCGGCGCTATACTCGCGGATGGATGAGGGTCATCGAGCACATGCGTCGCCGCTGAACGCATGCCCCACGTGCCGTCCCGCTGGTCCCTCGTGGCTCGCCTTTGACCTCTAGCTTGGCCGCCGCTTAGTGCCGATCCCGCGCAGGTTCGATCGGCGCCCGCCCGAACGGGACGAGACTCGCATCAACGAGCGAGTCCGTGCGCCGCAGGTTCGCCTGATCGGCGACGATGGCGAGCAGGTGGGAATCATCCCGCCCGCCGAGGCGCTCGCGTACGCGCAGGAGCGCGGTCTCGACCTCGTCGAGGTCGCGGCGCAGGCTGATCCGCCGGTCTGTCGCGTGCTCGACTACTCCAAGCACAAGTACGAGCAGGAGCAGCGCGCCAAGGCCGCCAAGCGCCACCAGCAGCAGGTCATCGTGCGCGAGATCAAGCTGCGCCCGAAGATCGCGGACAACGATTACCAGACCAAGCGGGGCCACGTCGAGCGCTTCCTGAAGGGCCACGACAAGGTCAAGATCACGATCATGTTCCGCGGCCGCGAGCAGAGCCACCCCGAGCGCGGCCGCGACCTGCTGATGCGGCTCGCGGACGACGTCGCCGAGATCGGCGCGGTCGAGCAGCAGCCGATCCAGGACGGCCGCAACATGACGATGCTGCTGGGACCGGTCAGGCAGCGCCAGGGCGAGTCGGAGAACGGCGCCGCGGCGGGGTAGTCGAGCGGCGCCGTGAGACGGACGGTGACCCTTGACCCGGATGTCGAAGCGCTGGTCAGGCGCGCGATGCGCGAACGCGGGCTCTCGTTCAAGCAGGCCATCAACGAGTCCGTGCGAGCCGGCGCTGCGCCCCAGCGGCAGCGCTCTCGCACCGCCTTCCCTACCTACGACATGGGGGAGCCGACGATCGACCTGACCAAGGCGCTGCGTATCGCCGGCGAGCTCGAGGACGAGGAGTTGGCGCGAAGGACCTCGCGAGGCCGGTAGGGCCTTGCGCTCGGCGACGTGAACGCTGCCCAACCTCGCACGCGCGCGTGAGCCTGGGCGCCCGCGCCGCTTGGCGTCCGCGGCGCTTCCCGGGCAAGTGTGGCGCTCAGCCCTCACAGTATGGGGGCTGAGGTACACGGTTGCGGTTGAGGCTGCAGTTCTCCGCGCCCTGCCGATGCGGGCGCGTGTGAGCCGCGTCTGCGGCGGCGCTACCCGGCAGCGGGACTCAGGAGGTGCAGCTAGTCCGTATCGCCGCTGCGCTCGCGCAGATCGACGACCGAGCCGTTGTCGAGGTCGCTGTCAAGCAGGGACCAGATCTCCCGTGCGACGCGGTCGGGCGGGGCAAGCTCTCCACCCTCGTGGAGATCGACGAACTTCGCGCGGCTCGGGAAATCCTCGTCTGAGGTTGCACGGATCTCGCGCTGCATGTCAGTGTCGACGGTGCCCGGAGTGACGGCGATCACGTGGACCCCGCCGCGGCGGTCCTGCTCGGCGCCGACGTTGCGCACCCACTGGTCGACGGCGGCCTTGCCGGCGCCATAGGAGGACCAGCCGGGGTAGACGCTGCCGGCCGCGCCCGAGGTGAGCATCACGATATGGCGCCGCATGCCATCCCGGCCCGCGGCGGCCGACAGGAAGCTGTGCCCGAGCGCCTGAGGTGCGGCGCTGTTCAGCAGAACGTTGCGGGTGTAGGCCTCGCCGTCGACCTCCCCGGCGTGGCCCATGGGCGCCAGCGTCCCGGCCGCGTGGACGAAGACCGCCGCCTCGCCCGAGAAGCCCTCGAGCTCGCGCCGGAACGACTCGGCCACGACCGCCCACGCAGCCGGATCCGAGAGGTCGGCCTCGACGTGCTCGCGACCCTGTGAGCCCCTCCGGCTCACGTCGATCACGCGCGCGCCCTCCCACGGCACGGCCGCAGCCAGAGCGTGCCCGATTCCGCTCGATGCGCCGGAGATCCAGACGAGGGCGGGGGACACGCGTATCCCGAGCGTAGCCGCATCGAGCTCCGCCGACGGGCGCTCGGCGCCCGCCCAGCGCTCGTCCGACCAGCCGGTCCGCCCGCACGCGAGAACTCCTCGACGCGCCCGGTCGCCGGCCGGTTCAGCCGGTGTCAGTGCGTGCGAAACCGCCTCAGCATGCGCCGGGCCGCCGGTCGCAGCACCCCGCCTGTGCTTCAATGTCATCTCCCATGCCGAAGATGAAGACCCATTCGGGCGCCAAGAAGCGCTTCAAGCAGACGGGCGGCGGCAAGCTGCGCGGCCGTCACGGTATGACGAGCCACATTCGCGTGAAGAAGAACTCCAAGCGCCAGCGTCGCCTCGACGCACCCGCTCCGATAGCGGACGTCGACAAGCCGCGCGTCAAGACCCTGCTCGGTCTCTGAGGCGAGGCGATGAGCCGCGCCAAGAACTCCGTCGCCACACGCAAGCGCCGCCGCGCCGTTCTCGAGCGGGCGAAGGGCTACCGCGGCGAGCGCCACTCGAGCTACAAGCGCGCCAAGGAGGCGCTGCTCAAGGCCGACTCCTACGCCTACCGCGACCGGCGCAACCGCAAGCGCGACTTCCGCCGCCTGTGGATCGTGCGCATCAACGCGGCCGCTCGGCGTGAGGGCATGACCTACGGGCAGTTCATGCACGGGCTGAAGCTCGCCGGCGTCGAGCTCGATCGCAAGATCCTCGCCGATGTCGCGGTGCGCGACCCCGAGACGTTCCGACGTTTTGCCGAGCGCGCCCGGGAGGCGGTGGCTGCCTGATCGTCGAGGCCCCCACACCGATCTCCCAGGGCGCCTGCACAGGCGCCCTTTTTTGTTCCGCGATCCCGCGAGCGCCTTCCGGCACGCCGCAGGCGCCTTCCGGCACCCCGCAAACTAGGATGGCCGCGGATGGCTGAGCCCACTGACGCCCGCCTCGAGGAGCTGCGGGAGGAGGGCCGGACCGCGGTGGCCGCCGCTGCGAGCAGCGAGGAGCTCGAGCGCGTGCGCGTCAGCCTGCTCGGGCGCAGGTCGTACCTCACCGGCGTCAAGCGCTCGATAGGCGAGCTGCCGCCCGAGCGGCGAGGGCCCGTGGGCAAGGCCGCGAACTCGGTCAGCACCGAGCTCGAGGGGCTGCTCGCCGAGCGCGCCGCGGCGCTCGAGGCCGAGGAGCTCGACGCCGTGCTCGCCAGCGACCGGATCGACGTGACCCTGCCCGGCGACCCGCCGCGGCCGGCAGGTCGGCTGCATCTGATCACCGAGACGCGGCGCGAGATCGAGGACGTCTTCCTCGGCCTCGGCTTCTCGGTGCTCGAGGGCCCCGAGGTCGAGTACGACTACTACAACTTCACGGCGCTCAACCATCCGCCGGGACATCCGGCGCGGATGCTCCAGGACACGTTCTATCTCTCGCCCGAGGTGCTCCTGCGCACGCACACCTCGCCGGTGCAGGTGCGCGCGATGGAGGCCCAGGAGCCCCCGATCTACGTGATCGTGCCGGGCAAGGTCTACCGGCGCGACCACGACGCCACGCACACGCCGATGTTCCACCAGGTCGAGGGGCTCGCGATCGACGAGGATCTGACGCTCGCCGACCTGCAGGGAGTGCTGCTCGAGCTCGCGCGCGCGATCTTCGGAGAGGAGCGGTCGGTCAGGCTGAGGCCGCACTACTTTCCCTTCACCGAGCCGAGCGTCGAGGTCGACGTCTCGTGCTTTCGCTGCAGCGGCAGCGGTCAGCTGGACGACGGCTCGCGCGACCCGCTCTGCAAGGGGACCGGTTGGATCGAGATCCTCGGTGCCGGGATGGTCGATCCGAACGTGCTCGGCTTCGTGAGCGATCGCGGCTACGACCCCGAGCGCGTACAGGGCTTCGCCTTCGGCATGGGGATCGAGCGGATCGCGATGCTGCGCCACGACGTGCCGGATCTGCGGCTCTTCTTCGAGGGCGACATGCGCCTGCTGGAGCAGTTCGGCCGATGAGGGTGCCCGTCTCGTGGCTGCGGACGCTCTGCGACCCCGGTGGGTCGACCGCCGCTATCGCCGAGCGGCTCGCGCTGACCGGTACCGAGGTCGAGCGCATCGAGCGCGTCGGCGTCGGCACGCCGGAGGCCTTCGTGATCGGCAAGGTGGTGGCGGCCGATCCGCATCCCGATGCCGACCGCCTGCGCGTGTGCGCCGTCGACGATGGGTCGGGGGAGGCGCGCACGATCGTCTGCGGGGCGCCGAACGTCGAGGCGGGGCAGACGGTCGCCGTCGCCCGCCCGGGCGCGCTCCTACTCGACGGCCGGCGGCTCGGCGAGACGAAGCTGCGCGGCGTGCTCTCGAGCGGGATGATCCTCTCCGAGCAGGAGCTCGGCGTGGGGGAGGACGGCGCCGGGATCATGGTGCTGCCGGGCGAGTTGACGGCGGGGGCTCCGCTCGTCGAGTACCTGTCCGTCGCCGACGAGGTGCTCGAGCTCGAGGTCACGCCCAACCGGCCGGACTGCCTCGGCGTCTACGGCGTCGCGCGCGAGCTGCATGCTGCGACCGGCGCCGCGCTGGCGCCGCTGCCGGGCCTCGCAGACAGGGACGCCGGGCCGCCCGGCGCAGCCTCCGTCGGGGCCGCCGAGCAGCACGCGCGGATCACGATCGAGGATCCCGAGGTGTGCCTGCGCTTCACCGCCAGGGCGTTCGAGCACGTGCGGATCGCGCCCTCCCCGGCCTGGCTCAAGGCACGCCTCGTCGCGGCCGGCCAGCGCCCGATCTCGAACGTGGTCGACATCACCAACTACGTGATGCTGCTCACCGGCCAGCCGATGCACGCCTTCGACCTCGACGAGGTTCGGGGCGGCGAGATCGTCGTGCGCAGGGCGCAGGAGGGCGAGCGCATGACCACTCTCGACGGCGTCGAGCGCAGCTTCGACGGCGAGATGGCGCTCGTCTGCGACGCGGGCGGCCCGACGAGCATCGCGGGAATCATGGGCGGCCAGGTCTCCGAGGTCTCGGAGCAGACGACGCGCGTCCTGATGGAGGCCGCGACGTGGGTGGGGCCGAACATCCTGCGGACCTCTTCGCGGCTCGGGCTGCGCTCGGAGGCGAGCACCCGTTTCGAGAAGCAGCTTCACCCCGACCAGGCGCTCGAGGCCCAGCAGGTCGCGGCGCGGCTTATGATCGAGCTTTGCGGCGCGCGGCAGCTGCCGGCGGGCGAGCTCGACGAGTATCCGGCGCCGCGGAAGCCACGAGTCGTGGCGCTCCGTCTCGCGCGGGTGAGCGCGCTGCTCGGCACGGAGATACCCGCAGAGGAGGTGCGTGCGATCCTCGAGCGGCTCGGCTTTGGCGTGGGCAGCCAGGCCGCCGCGCAGGACGACGCGCGGCTCGAGGTGACCGTGCCCGGCTTCCGCGACGCCGACGTACAGCGCGAGGCAGACCTGATGGAGGAGATCGCCCGCATCCACGGGCTCGAGTCGCTTCCCGCCACATTGCCGGCACGGCGCGGCGCGGTCGGGCGGCTGACGCCTGCGCAGCGCCTGCGCCGTCGCCTCGAGGACTCGCTGCGCGACCGGGGGCTCGCCGAGATCGTCGGCTATTCGTTCACTTCCCCGGCAAGCATCGCCGCGCTGCGGCTGGAGGAGGACGATCTGCTGCGGATCGCAAACCCGCTCAGCGAGGAGCACAGCGTGATGCGCCCGCTGCTGCTCCCCGGGCTGCTCGACGCCGCCCGCGCCAACGCGGCGCAGGGCCGTGCTGGCGTCGCGATGTTCGAGTCCGCGCGCGTGTACGAAGGCCCAGCGAGCCAGTCGGAAGGCCCGGCGAGCCAGTCTGGCGGTGGCCCGGCGAGTCCGCACGACGCCGGCGCCTTGCGCGGGTGGGGGACGACCGAGAGCCCGGCCGGCGCTCGGCCGGCGCGTGAGCGTCACGAGCTCGGCGCCCTCGTCACCGAGGCTGCCCCGGCCACCTGGCGTGCCGGCGCGCGCGGGGCGGACTTCTTCGCAGCGCGCGCGCTCGTCGAAGGCGTGCTCGACGCGGCCGGGATCGTCTGGCGCGCGCAGGCGGCCGAGCGTCCGTATCTGCATCCCGGCCGCGCCGCGACCATCGTCGCCATCGATGCCGATGGACGCGAGCTCGGCTGGATCGGCGAGCTGCATCCGCTGGTCGCGCGAGCCTGGGATCTAGAGGCAGCGGCCGCCTTTGCGCTCGATTTCGACGCGCTCGCGGAGCTCGCCCCCGACCTTGCGCGCTACCGCGACGCGACGAGCTTTCCGGCCGTGCTCCAGGACATCGCCGTGGTCGTCGACGAGCAGGTCAGCGCCGCCGAGGTCGAGGATGCCGTGCGGGTGGGCGGGGGCGAGCTGCTCCGGCGTGTCGTCGTATTCGACCTCTACCGCGGCGAGCAGGTCGGCGAGGGCAGAAAGTCGCTCGCCATGCGGCTCGAGTTCCGCGCCCACGGCCGCACGCTCACCGAGGAGGAGATCGCGGGTCCGCGTGCCTCGATCGAGCGCGAGCTCGAAGCGATCGGAGGGGCGCTCCGTGCATAGGGTCGCCGTCGCCGGGGCCTCGGGCTTTGCGGGCGCGCTCTGCGCCGCGATCGTCGCTCGCCATCCCTCGCTCGAGCTCGCCGCCACGAGCGCTCGCTCGGACGCCGGGCGGCGCCTGGACGAGCTCTACCCGCGCTACGGCGTGCCCGCGGAGCTCGAGGTCTTCGATGCCGACGACGTCGCCGAGCGCGCCGATGCCGCCCTCGTGGCCTATCCGCACGGCGCGGCGGCGCCCGTGGTCGCGGCGCTGCTCGAGCGCGGGCTCAAGGTCGTCGACCTCTCCGCCGACTTCCGGCTGGATCGCGAGCGTTACGAGCGCTTCTACCAGCCGCACGGCGCCCCAGAGCTGCTCGAGCGGGCGGTCTACGGCCTGACCGAGCATCATCGCGAGCAGGTGCGCGGAGCGGATCTCGTGGCCGTCCCGGGGTGCTACGCGACCGCCGCCCTGCTCGCGCTCGCCCCCTTGCGCGGGCTTGCGCGGGACATCGTGGTCGACGCCAAGTCGGGCGTGACGGGCGCCGGGCGCGAGGCCACGCAGACGACCCACTTCGTCTCGGTCAACGCGAACGTCATTCCCTACGGCATCGAGGGGCATCGCCACCGAGCCGAGCTCGAGCACGAGCTCGGGGACGACCCGCCGCTCACCTTCATCCCGCACCTGCTGCCGCTCGAGCAGGGGCTGCTCGCCTCCTGCTACGTGAGCGCCGACCGCGCGCTCCGCCGCGAGGAGCTGCGCGGGGTCTTCGAGCAGGCCTACGCGGACGAGCCCTTCATCGATCTCGTCGAGCGTCCGCCGGGTGTCAGCGACGTGCGCGACACCAATCGCTGCCGCATCCACGCGACGACCGAGCCGGCGACCGGGCGGGTGCTCGTGTTCGCGGCGATCGACAACCTCTGGAAGGGCGCCGCGGGTCAGGCGGTGCAGAACCTGAACCTGATGCTCGGGCTGCCGGAGACGGCGGGGCTCGAATGAGCGATGCGGCTCGCATGAGCGACGCGGCTCGGACGAGAGACGCGGCTCGACCGGCCACTCCCGACGGAGCTCCAAAGGGCGGCTTCTTCCGCTCGCGCTGGGTCGGGTGCCCTGCCCATGTGGTCGAGCTCGAGCCGACGGCGCTGCCGGCCGGCTTCCGAGCCGGCGCCGTTGCCGCGGGAATCAAGCCCAGCGGCAGGGCGCTCGACGTGGGAGTGCTGGCCACGGATGCCTCGGCCGCCGATGTTGCCTCCGCGGCTCGCTTTACCTCAAACGCGCTCGTGGGCGCGCCGGTCACGGTCTCGCGCGCGGCCGCGCTCGACCGCTTGCGCGCCGTCGTGGTCAGCTCGGGCAACGCCAACGTCGCCGACGGCGAGCGCGGCCTCGAGACGGCGCGCGCCGCACAGCGGGCGACTGCCGAAGCGCTTGGCCTGGACCCCGAGCAGGTGGGCATCGCGGCCACCGGAATAACCGCACGCGAGCTCCCGCGCGAGCGCCTGCTCGCGGGCGTGCGGGAGGCGGTGCAGGCGCTCTCCGACGGGGCGGGCCCGTTCTCCGAGGCGCTCATGACCACAGATCGCACCGCCAAGCGCGCATGCCTCGAGGTGACGCTTCCGTCTGGAGCCGTCCGGCTCGCCGCCCAGGCGAAGGGGGCGGGCATGATGTCGCCGGCCTTCGCGACCATGCTCTGCTTCATGGAGACCGACGCTGCGCTGTCCTCGGAGACGCTCGACCTGCTCACGCGCGTCGCGTGCAGGCGCTCGTTCGAGCGCATCTCGGTGGACGGACAGCTCTCGACGAGCGACAGCGTCTTCGCGCTGGCCAGCGGCGCCGCGGGCGTGCACGTCGAGCCGGAGTCAGAGGACGAGCTGCGCCTCGGCGAGGCGATCGACGCGCTGCTGCGCCAGCTCGCGATCGAGATCGTCGCTGACGGCGAGGGTGCCGCACGCGTCGGCCGCGTGCTCGTGCGGGGCGCGCCCGGGGCGGTCGAGCCGGTCGCGCGGGCGGTCGCGGACTCGCCGCTCGTGAAGACGCAGCTGAACGGCGCCGACCCGAACTTTGGCCGCATCCTGCAGGCAGCGGGCCAGGCGCTGGGCGGTCTCGGCCACGCCGGCGCTGCCTACAGGCCGGACGAGACGGGCGCGCCGCGCCTGGATCTCGAGGTCGAAGGCCACCGGCTCGTCGCCGGAGGCCGGGCGCTCGAGATCGCCCCCGACCAGTGGCGTGAGCTCGAGCAGGCGGTCCGCGGCCGTGAGGTCGAGCTGCACCTCGCCGTGCCCGGCGAGGGCGGCGAGGCGGAGGTCTTCTTCAGCGACCTCTCGCACGACTACGTGACGCTCAACGCGGACTACACGACATGAGGCGCCCGGGCGACATGGCCGGTGGGCGCCTCCCGCACCTGCGCCCCATGGGAGGCTCTCCCACATGAGGGATGTCGGCACGCTCCTCGAGGCGCTCCCCTACATCAGGGAGTTCCACGGCCAGACGGTCGTGATCAAGTACGGCGGTGCGGCGATGACCGACCCAGCGCTCAAGGAGGAGTTCGCGCGCGATGTCGTGCTGCTCAAGTACGTCGGTCTGAACCCCGTCGTCGTCCACGGCGGGGGCCCCGAGATCACGCGCTACATGGAGCGCCTCGGGATGCCGGTCGAGTTCGTCGACGGCCTGCGCGTGTCGACCGAGGAGACGGTCGAGCTCGCCAAGATGGTGCTGGTCGGCAAGCAGAACAAGGACATCGTCCTGCTGCTCGGACGAAGCGGGCAGCCTGCTGTCGGCCTCTGCGGCGACGATGGCTCGCTCTTCACGGTCCGCAAGCAGCTCGCCGGGGAGCGCGACATCGGCTTCGTCGGGACGATCGACCAAGTCGACGTCGACGTCTTGAAGCACGTCGCCCAGGACTACATCCCGGTCGTCGCCTCGGTCGGCGCCGACCGCGACGGCACCTCCTACAACGTCAACGCCGACGAGGCCGCCGCGGCGGTCGCGCGCTCGCTCGGCGCGCACAAGGCGATCTTCCTGACCGACGTCGAGGGCTGGCTCGCGGACGCCGAGGATCCGGGCAGCCTCGTCTCGCGGGCGCGCGTCGCGGAGGTCCGTGACGCGCTCGCCGCTACCACCGGCGGCATGCGGCCGAAGCTCGAGGCTTGCGTGGACGCGGTCGCCGGGGGGGTGCCGAGCGCACACATAATCGACGGCCGCGTCGCGCACTCGCTGCTGCTCGAGCTGTTCACCGACGAGGGCATCGGGACGAAGATCGAGCCGTGACGCTCGCGGAGCTCACGATGCTGGAGCCATGACGCTCGCCGAGCTGACCGCGCTCGAGCGCGACTTCGTGATCGGCACCTACGCTCGCCAGCCCGTCGAGTGGGTGCGGGGCGAGGGCAGCTGGCTCTTCGATTCCGAGGGCGAGGCCTACCTGGACTTCCTCGCGGGCATCTCGGTCGCCCAGATCGGGCACTGCCATCCGGCGCTGGTCGAGGCTGTGAGCGCCCAGGCTGCGCGGCTGATGCACGCCTCGAACCTCTTCTACAGCGAGCCCGCGATCCGCCTCGCCGAGCGCCTCGCGCGCGGCTCGCTCGGAGGCAAGGCCTTCTTCACCAACTCCGGCGCGGAGGCGAACGAGTGCGCGATCAAGCTCGCGCGCCGGCACCGGCACGGGGGCGAGATCGTCGTGCTCGAGCTCGGCTTTCACGGCCGCACGATGGGCGCGCTGTCGGCGACGCCGCAGCCGGCGACGCAGGAGCCCTTCGCGCCGCTCGTGCCCGGTTTCCGGGTCGCGGCGCGCGACGATCCGCAAGCGCTCGAGGCGGCGGTCGGCGAGCGCACGGCCGCGGTGCTGATCGAGCCGATCCAGGGCGAGTCGGGCATCCTGCCCGTGGCCGATGCGGTGCTCGCGGCGGCTCGCGCAGCGTGTGACCGCCACGGCGCCCTGCTGATCTTCGACGAGATTCAGTGCGGCGCGGGCCGCACCGGATTGCTGTGGGCGTGGCAGGGGCTCGGCGTGCGCCCGGACGTGATGACGACCGCCAAGGGTATCGGCGGCGGCCTCCCGATCGGGGCGTGCGTGACTGCGCCTGAGCACGCCGACGTCCTGCGGCCCGGCGACCATGGCTCGACGTTCGCCGGCGGCCCGGTGGTTGCTGCTGCCGCGAATGCAGTGCTCGACGTGATCGACGACGAGACCTTCCTCGCAGCGGTGCGGCAGAAGGGCGAGCGGCTCGCCCAAGGGCTCGAGGCGCTCGGCCTCGCCGATGTCCGCGGCCGCGGCCTGATGCTCGCCTTCGAGGTCGCCGATGCGCCTGCCCTCAGCCGTCGCCTGCTGCTCGAGCAGCGCCTGGTCGTCAACGCGACCGGTCCCTCGACGATCCGGCTGCTGCCACCGCTAACGGTTTCCGACGGCGAGATCGACATGGCGCTCGAGCGGATCGCCGCCGCCCTCGAGGACACGGCTCGCGAGCCCGCCGACACTCCTCCAGCCCCCTCCTGTTAGCGTCGCAGCGCTGATGGCCGAACAGCACACGACGCCTGCGAGGACCGCCTCCTACGAGCCCGCTCCGGGCGAGGTCGGGCGGGTTCTGCTGCTCTACTCGGGCGGCCTCGACACGAGCGTCATGCTCAAGTGGATCCAGGACCACTACGGCGCCGAGGTCGTCGCGCTGACCGTCAACCTCGGTCAGCCCGGCGAGGACTTCGACGTCGTCAGGGGCAAGGCGCTCGACCTCGGTGCGCTCGACTGCCTCGTGATCGATGCGCGCGAGGCCTTCGTGCACGAGTACGTGCTGCCGGCGATCAAGGCAAACGCGCTCTATGGCGGCGGCTACCCGCTCTTCACGGCGCTCGGCCGACCGCTGATCGCCAAGCTCGCCGTCGCCAAGGCGCGCGAGACCGGCTGCGACACGATCGCCCACGGCTGCACCGGCAAGGGCAACGACCAGGTGCGCATCGAGGGCACGGTTGCCACGCTCGATCCCGCGCTGCGGATCATCGCCCCGGTGCGCAGCTGGGAGATGGGCCGCGAGGAGGAGATTGCCTACGCCCGTAAGCACGGCATCCCGGTCAAGGGCGGCTCGGAGGCGCCGCCCTACTCGATCGACGACAACCTCTGGGGGCGCTCCTCCGAGGGCGGGCCGATCGAGGACCTCTCGCTGCCGCCACAGGACGACGTCTTCGAGCTCGTCGCGCGCGTCGAGGACGCCCCCGACGAGCCGGAGCAGCTCGCGATCGAGTTCGAGCGAGGCTGCCCGGTCGCGCTCGATGGCGAGCGCCTGGGCCTGGTCGAGCTGCTCGAGCGGGCGACGGAGCTCGGCGCGCGCCACGGCGTCGGCGTCGTCGACCATCTCGAGGACCGCATCGTCGGGCTCAAGGTGCGCGACCTCTACGAGGTGCCAGCCGCGGAGATCGTCCTCACCGCCCACAGGGAGCTCGAGAAGCTCGTCGGGACGATCCACCAGAACAACTTCAAGCCCGCGCTCGACAGCCAGTGGGCGCAGCTCGTCTACACGGGGCTCTGGCACGAGCCGCTGCTCACGGACCTGAGTGCCTACATGGACAGCGTCAACGAGCACGTGACCGGGACGATCACGGTCAAGCTCTACAAGGGCAGGGCGACGGTAGTGGGACGCTTCTCGCCGTATGCGCTCTACGATCAGGCACTCGCCGGCTTCGGCGAGTCGGGAGGTCTGTTCTCCCAGCAGGCGAGCCCCGGCTTCATCGAGCTGTGGACGCTCCAGTCGCGGATGGCGTGGCGGGTTCGCAGCGGGGGAGGGCGGGACGGCCGGGACGAGGGACGCCAGGATTCGGGCGAGGGAGCGTCGGACGCAGACGATGAACGGCAGAATGCCGACGAGGCGCGACCGGATTTACCACAAGGCAAGCGAGGAGAGGAGAGCGGATGAACCCCAAGGCCTACACGGTGCTCGGATGGTTGGTATGGCAGATCGGATCGCGCGTGGCCAAGCGCAAGCTCGGCCAGCAGCGACTCAAGCTCGGCGCCGCCGGCGTTGTCGCGGCGGTCGTCGTCGCCGGCATCGCCGCGGCGAGGTCGGGTTCGAGCAGCTGAGGCGAGGCCGGCGCGGGAGACCCCGCCCGGCGCGGGCACCCGGCGCCCACGCGCCGAACCGCATGCAGAACGTCACTTTGGGCGGTGCTCTGCTGGCGAGAGTGACGAAATGCATGGTCCTCATGCACAACTGCACACTCGACTGCTCGGGGTGACCGAGAGCGACGTTTTGCATGCTCGCGCGGTCGAGAGCTCCGTCCGAGCGTGCTGGCACGACTTTCCGCCGGTTGAGTCAGCGGCCGAGTACTCGGCCTCGGGGACGATGGCGGCTTCTGGCGCGCCTAGGAGTCCTTGGCGGCCTTGCCGCCCTTCGCACCGCCGCCCTTCGCACCGCCCCCAGCCTTCTCGCCGCCGCCGGAGCCCCGCGCGCCGCCCCCACTCTGCTGCTCGCTGATGAAGCGGGTGCCGATCGTGATCAGCAGGTGGGTGACCCCGAAGGCGATGAACCAGGCCAGCGGGGACGTCTCGTCGCTGAAGCCGAAGATGAACGGCGCGGCGATCATGAAGCCGGCGAGTATGTAGTCGAGCACGTGGTGGACGGTGACCGGGATCTGGTCCACGAGGCTCGTCTCGCCCTCCGTCGCAGCCGCTACGACCAGAATCACGACGCCGACGACGATCGAGACGAACTTCGCCGCGGAGCCGTAGGAGAGCAGGAACGGGGCCACGATGAAGGCGGCGCCGGCCACGTACTCGATCGCTCCATGGGCCACCGCGGGGATCGGGCCTTCGCGGAGCACGGGCGAGTTATAGCGCAGGCTCCACCCGGCAGGCGCGCACGTGCCATCCGGACAGGGCGGAGGGGTCGCGGCGGCCACCCCGAGCCACCCGCGGCGGCCGCGGGTAGTCACTCGCCACGGCCAGCCGGAACCACCGGGCGCGGCCCCCGGAGCCGTCGGCCGGCGTTCCTAGACTGCCGAGTCGTGCCGTCGTCGCCGTGCGCCCATCTCCACGTCCACTCCGAGTACTCGCTGCTCGACGGCGCGTGCAAGATCGACGCGCTCGCCGCGCGCGCCGCCGAGCTTGGGCAGCCCGCGCTCGGGCTGACCGATCACGGCGTGATGAATGGCGCGCTCGACTTCTACAAGGCGTGCCGAAAGCACGGCGTGAAGCCGATCCTCGGGCTCGAGGCCTATCTATGCGACGACGTTGCCTCAGAGGCCGTGCGCTATGAGCGCAACCACCTGACCCTGCTCGCCCGCAGCGAC
>JBBSNQ010000006.1:0-19624 GCA_038232575.1 Solirubrobacterales bacterium
CATCGTCGAACAGGTCGCGACCACTCACGAGGTCGTGACGATCACCCGGCGAGGCCGCCCCGCCGCTGTGCTGATGGCGCCAGAGCATCTCGAGTCATTGCGGGAGACGCTGTTCTGGATCTCAGAGCTCGGCGTGCGCGAGGACATCGCCGAGGCCGAGCGCGAGACTGAGACGGGTCAGGCCATCGATGCCGACGAGCTTCGTGGGGAGCTCGGCCTCACCGACTGACCCGCCGTTCCGCGCCCAGGTCAGTGGCCGGGCGTCGAGCACTGCCCGGCTGGCCGGAGCGGATCCACGCCTTTAGCGCCGACCTCGTCGCCGGCGACCTCTCCAGAACCCCGCGCCGAGCAAGCCCATCACCGGTGAGCTGGCGAGGCACACCGCCAGGCTAGGCAAGATGAAGGCGTGCCGACGATCAGCCGCTTCCTCGGAATCTCGATTGCGATGTTCTTCGACGATCATGGCTATCCGCATTTCCACGCGCGTCACGCCGAGGGGCAGGCCAAGGTGCGCATCGATGACCTCGAGGTGACCGAGCCGGGGGGTGCCGACCTGGCGCCTGACACGCTCTACGAGCGCGTTCGCACCGGCGCGTGGCCCGACGCAGGCGTCATGGCCTAACAGATCCTGAGCGCTGAGGGGGCCGGCCGCTCCGGCTCCTCGAGCGGCGCACACCCACGCCGGTCGGGCGGGTGACGGCGATAGGAGCGCATCGCCGCAGGCGAGCGCGGCCGGCCGCAGGCGGTAGCCGGAGGCCGAGCCGCCGTCGAGCCGAGGACGATGATGCTCCGACAGCCGGCAGGACCTGCCCGCAGCAGCGTCCGGGGCGTAGCCCGCAGCAGCGCCGGGAGCACGACGCTCCATAGACTTCGCCGCGGATGCCGCGCGATCGCCTGAAGGCCCTCGAGGAGCGGACCAGGTACGTCGCCGCAGAGGTAGAGGCACGGGTCTTCGCGCGCTGGGAGGAGGCGGGGATCTTCCACTCCGAGCCCGACGGCAGCGCCGCCGAGAACTACTCGATCGCGATCCCGCCGCCGAACGTGACCGGCGCTCTGCACATGGGCCACGCGCTCAACGGGGCGATCCAGGACGTGCTCGTGCGGCTGCGGCGGATGCAGGGCAGGCGCACGAAGTGGATCTTCGGCACCGACCACGCGGGCATCGCTACGCAGGTGAAGGTCGAGGAGATGCTGCGCGAGGAGGGCACCGACCGCCACTCGATCGGCCGCGAGGAGTTCGTCCGGCGAGCGTGGCAGTGGCGCGAGCGCTACGGGCGCACGATCGTCGAGCAGTACAAGCGCCTCGGCGCCTCGGCCGACTACCGCGACGAGCGCTTCACGATGGACGACGCCTACGCGCGCGCGGTCACGCACGTGTTCGTGCGGCTGTTCGAGCGCGATCTCGTCTACCGCGATAACTACATGGTCAACTGGGATCCCGGCACGCGCTCCGCGATATCCGACCTCGAGGTCGAGCAGCGCAGCGTCGAGGACCGCCTCTACATGATCGACTACCCGCTCGAGTCGGGCTCCGGCACGCTGACGGTGGCGACCGTGCGGCCCGAGACGATGCTCGCCGACACCGCGATCGCCGTAAACCCCGACGACGAGCGCTACACGCGCCTCGTGGGCGAGTACGCCCGACTGCCGCTCGTGGGGCGCCGCCTGAAGATCGTCGCCGACTCGCGCGTCGATCCCGAGTTCGGCACCGGCGCGCTCAAGATCACGCCGGGGCACGACCCGAACGACTTCGAGATCGGGCGCGACCACGGCCTCGAGGAGCTGACGGCGATCGGCGAGGACGGCCGCATGACCGCCGTCGCCGGCGAGCGCTTCGCGGGCCTCGATGTCGACGAGGCGCGGGCGGCGGTGGTCGAGGCGCTCCACGCCGAGGGCCTCGTCTCTGGGGCCTCGCCCTACGCACATTCCGTGCCGCACTCGCAGCGCTCCGGCCGGCGCATCGAGCCGCTGATCTCGCTGCAGTGGTTCTGCGCCATGGAGCGGCTCGCGCCGCCCGCGATCGAGTGCGTGCGCGAGGGGCGGCTGCGCTTCCACCCCGAGCGCCCGTGGACCCAGGTCTACCTCGACTGGCTCGGCGAGATCCGCCCGTGGTGCATCTCGCGCCAGCTCTGGTGGGGGCATCGCCTGCCGGTCTGGTACTGCGACGCCTGCGAGGAGACCTACGTCGCCGAGGCTGCGCCTGAGCGCTGCGGCGCCTGCGACGGCACGGTGCGCCGCGAGGAGGACGTGCTCGACACGTGGTTCTCCTCGGCGCTGTGGCCGTTCGCCACGCTCGGCTGGCCGCAGCCCACGCCCGAGCTGCGCGCCTTCTATCCGACCGACGTGCTCTCCACCGCACGCGACATCATCTTCCTCTGGGTCGCCCGGATGGTGATGATGGGGATCGAGTTCACCGGCGAGCCGCCGTTCACCGACGTGCCGATCCACTCGGTCATCCAGGCGCCGGACGGCAGGCGGATGTCGAAGTCGCTCGGCACCGGGATCGACCCGCTCGAGCTGATCGACGCGCACGGAGCGGATGCGCTCCGTTTCGGCCTGCTCGCGATGTCCTCCTCGCAGGACGTGCGCTTCTCCGAGGAGAAGGTGCGCCAGGGGCAGGACCTGGCCAACAAGCTCTGGAACGCCTCGCGGCTGATCCTGCTGCGGGTCGAGGACGTCGAGCCGCAGCCGCTGCCCGAGACGCTCGAGGATCGCTGGATCCTCTCGCGGCTCGAGCGCGCGACCGCCCGCGCCACCGAGCTGATCGAGGGCTATGACTTCGCCCACGCCGCGCTCGAGCTCTACGGGGTCTTCTGGGGCGAGGTCTGCGACTGGTATCTGGAGCTGGTCAAGCCGCGCCTCTACGCCGAGTCCGGCGATCGCTCGAGGCTCTCGGCGACGCTGCTCCACGTGCTCGAGCGGATGCTCCAGCTGCTGCACCCGATCATGCCGTTCGTCACCGAGGAGATCTGGACCTTCCTGCCCGGCGAGCGTGGCCTGCTCGCCGCGACTCCCTGGCCGGGCCGAGCCGGTGCGCTGCTCGATGAGGAGGCCGAGCAGGCGATCGGTGCCGCGATCGGCGCGGTGACTGCGCTGCGGCGCTACCGCGACGAGGCCGGCGTCGCCGCGGGCACGCAGCTCAGCGGAGTGCTCGCCGCCGAGGGCTACGAGCGGACCGTCGAGCACGTCGCGCGCCTGGCGCGCTTCGAGCTCGCCGGAGGGGGCGGCGGGGACGATCGGGACGGCGGCGAGGCGATCGCCTCGGTCGTCATCCCCGGCGGCGTCGTGCATGTGCTCCCCTCCGGCGGACTTGACGCCGAGGCGCTCGAGCGCCGTCGCACCGCGCGGGGCGGGGCGCTGCGGAAGGAGATCGAGCGGGCGGAGGCCAAGCTCGCGAACGAGGGCTTCGTGCAGAAGGCGCCGGCAGAGGTCGTGCAGGCGGAGCGCGAGAAGCTCGATCGCCTGCGCGAGGAGCTGCGCTCGCTCGGATGAACGAGCGCGAGGCCGAGCGCTACCTGCTTGAGCTCGAGCTCTTTGGCATGCGGTTCGGGCTCGACCGCATGCACAGGTTGATGACGGTCCTCGGCATGCCCCAGCGACGCTTCGCGAGCATCCACGTCGTCGGCTCGAACGGCAAGAGCTCGACGGCGCGCATGATCGCGGCGATCCTCGAGCGCCACGGGCTGCGCACCGGCACCTACACCTCACCGCACCTGCGCTCGTTCACGGAGCGCATCGAGATCGGCGGGCGCCCGATCTCCGGCGTGGACCTTGGGAATGCCGTCGGGCATGCGCGGCGCGCTGCCGAGCTCGTCGAGCGCACCACCGAGGAGGGGGACAGGGTCACGCAGTTCGAGGCGCTCACCGCGGCCGCCTACCACGAGCTCGCCCGGCGGCGCGTCGATGTGGCGGTGGTCGAGGCGGGTCTCGGGGGGCGCTACGACGCCACCAACGTGCTCACCTCGAGCGTCGCGGTCCTGACCCCGGTGAGCCTCGAGCACACGCGCTGGCTCGGCTCGACGCTCGCGGAGATCGCACGCGAGAAGCTCGCCGTGCTGGGCGATCACGGCTGCCTGGTAACCGCGCCGCTCTGCTCCGAGCTCGATGCCCTCGCAGCCGGCGCTGCGGCCGAGCGGAGCGCGCGGCTCGTGCGCGCACCCGCACACTGCGCGCTGCCGGGCCTCGCCGGACGCGGCGCGTTTCAGCGGCGCAACTTCGCGCTTGCGACCGCCGCCGCCGAGGCGCTCCACGGTCCGCTCGAGGAGGACGCGCTCGCGCGCGCTGCCGCCGAGGTAGAGCTGCCGGGCCGGCTGCAGGAAGTCGCGCGCGACCCGCTCGTGCTCCACGACGGGGCGCACAACCCGGCGGCCGCGCAGGCGCTGGCGGAGGCGCTTCCGGAGGTGGTCGGCGATCGGCCGCTCACGGCCGTGCTGAGCGTGCTCGACGACAAGGACGCCGAAGGCATCCTGGCGGCGCTGCTGCCGCGGCTCGAGCGAGCCGTCCTCACTCGCTCGACCCATCCGCGGGCGCTGCCTCCGGCCGCGCTCGAGACCCGCGCGCTGGCGCTCGGCGGTCCGCCGACGGAGATCGTCGCCGAGCCGCGCCGAGCGCTCGCACGGGCACGGTCGCTTGCCGGTCCAGGCGGAGCGGTGCTCGCCACCGGCTCGCTCTACCTGATCGCTGATCTCACGCGCGAGCGGACCGCCGAGCGCTCCGCGACGCTGTGAAGCCCGCCGCAAGGTCCTCGACGCTGTGAGCGATCCCGACGGCCCCGGGTTCCTCGCGATGATCGGGCTCGTCGCGATCGTCGTCGCGTCGGTGATCCTGATCTTCTTCGCGATCGGCTTTGGCCTCTATCACGTGCTGACCTGAGCTGCCGCCTGTCCCGGTAGACTCCCGCCGCTGATGGGCCCGCTCGCCCAATTAGGCCTCAGAGGCGGCCCGCTGGGGCTCGCCGCCAACCTATTTCTGCTCGTCCTGATCGCGACCTGGATTGCGCTGATCTACTGGACGCGCGCGGACGCGCAGCGCCGGATGGAGGACTCGCTGCTGATCCGCTGCTCGACGGCCGCGGCCGCGCTGTTCCCATACATCGGCACGATCATCTACACGATCGTCCGCCCGCCCGAGTACCTGGCCGACGCGCGCGAGCGCGAGCTCGAGATCGCCGCGGCCGAGGCGCGGGTCGATCAGCTCGAGGAGCCGCACTGCCCGTACTGCGACTTCCAGGTGGAGTCCTCGTTCCTGCGTTGTCCGAGCTGCCTCCGGCGCCTTAAGGAAGGCTGCCGAACCTGCGGCAAGCCGCTCGATCCACGCTGGAAGATCTGCCCGTACTGCGAGTCGGAGCTCGGTCAGGGAGGCTCGCGCCGCAGGCCCGGTCGGGCGCCGCAGCGCGCGGAGGGCTCGCTGGCGCCGCAGCGGGGTGAGCGGAGCGAGGGGGAGGCCGCCCCCACCCGTGCTCGCGCAACGCAGGACTCCGAGCCGCGGGGTACGCGCGCACCGGGCACGAGGCCTGCGTCGGCCGCCGGCGCCCGCCCGCAGCGCACGGGTCCACAGCGCACCGGCCCGCCCGCAGGCGGCGAGCGTGCGCCCTCCACACGACCGCGGCCTTCCCCCGGCTGAGCCCCACGCTTACACGCACATGCCCGCCGACCAGACGCTCATCCTCATAAAGCCCGACGCCTTCGAGCGCGGCCTGACCGGCGACCTGATCGCCCGCTTCGAGCGCAAGGGGCTCAGGATCGCCGCGCTCAAGCTCATGACCGCCTCGCGCGAGCTCGCCGAGCGCCACTACGCCGAGCACGCGGATAAGCCCTTCTTCGGCGATCTGGTCAAGTTCGTCACGAGCGCGCCGCTGGTCGCCATGGTGCTCGAGGGCGACGCCGCGGTCGCTGCCGCCCGCCAAGTCATCGGGGCGACCGATCCGCTCGATGCCGCTCCCGGCTCGATCCGCGGCGACTACGCGCGAGAGGTTCAGACGAACCTCGTGCACGGGTCGGACTCGCCCGAGTCCGCGGCGCGCGAGCGCGAGCTCTTCTTTCCCGAGCTCTCCTGAGCGCGGGGCGCGTGGGCCAGGCGCCGGGGCTGGTGCTCGCCTCGGCCTCGCCGCAGCGGCGGGCGATCCTCGAGCAGCTCGGCCTGCGCTTCACGGTCGAGGCGCCGGACGTCGAGGAGCGCGTGAGCGGCTCCCCGCGCGAGCTGGTGGTGGAGAACGCCCTGCGCAAGGCGCGGGCGGTGACTGCCGAGCGGGTGATCGCCGCCGACACCGTCGTGATGCTCGACGGCCACGTGCTCGGCAAGCCCGCCGACGAGGGCGAGGCCAGGCGCTTCCTCGGCCTGCTCTCGGACCGCGAGCACGCGGTACTCAGCGGGATCGCCGTGCGTGACCGCGGCGGCGAGCGCTGGGGCTGTGCGCTGACCCGCGTCTGGTTTCGCAGTCTCACCTGCGAGGACATCGAGTCCTATCTGGCGAGCTGCGAGTGGCGGGGGCGTGCCGGGGCCTACGCGATCCAGGGCCGCGGCGCGGTTCTGGTCGAGTCGATCGAGGGGGATTTCCTCAATGTCGTGGGCCTTCCGGTCGCTGAGCTGGTCCGCCTGGCCCCGGATCTGGTCCGATAGACTCGCGGGCCGCGGGCCGCTCTCCGAGCGTTTGCACGAAGTCTTTCCTGGCTCGCGACGCACATCGGCCGCTCCTCTTATCCTCCCTGGAATCGCATGGGTTTCTTCTCCTACCTGACAGGCTTTGGCGGCCGCGACATGGCGGTCGATCTCGGCACCGCGAACACGCTCGTCTACGTGCGCGGCCGCGGCATCGTCCTATCCGAGCCATCCGTGGTTGCGATCGACTCGCGCCACGGCGACGTACACGCCGTCGGCGTGGAGGCAAAGCGCATGCTCGGTCGCACGCCGGGCACGATCTCGGCGATCCGGCCGCTGAAGGACGGCGTGATCGCCGACTTCGACGTGACCGAGGCGATGCTCAGGCACTTCATCCAGAAGGTGCACCAGAATCGCTGGGCGCATCCGCGCGTCGTCGTCTGCGTTCCCTCGGGGGTGACCGGCGTCGAGAAGCGGGCGGTCGTGGATGCGTGCGAGGCTGCGGGCGCGCGCCAGGCGGTTCTGATCGAGGAGCCGATGGCCGCCGCGATCGGCGCCGGGCTGCCCGTCGGCGAGCCGACCGGGAACATGGTCCTCGACATCGGCGGCGGCACAAGCGAGGTGGCGGTCATATCGCTCGGCGGCATCGTCGTCTCGCAGTCGGTGCGCATCGGCGGCGACGAGCTCGACGAGGCGATCATCGCCTACGTCAAGCGCGAGTACAAGCTCATGATCGGCCAGCAGACCGCCGAGGAGGTGAAGCTCGAGATCGGCTCCGCCACCACGCTCGGAGACGAGGTGCAGGCGGAGATCCGGGGGCGCGACCTCGTCTCGGGCCTGCCCAAGACGATCGTCCTCACGAGCGAGGAGGTGCGCCAGGCGCTCGAGGAGCCGCTGCAGCAGATCCTCGACGCCGTCAAGGAGACGCTCGACCGCACCCCGCCGGAGCTTGCGGCCGACATCATGGACCGCGGGATAATGCTCGCCGGCGGTGGCTCGCTCCTGCAGGGGCTCGAGGAGCGGCTGCGCAACGAGACGCAGATGCCGGCGCACCTGGCGGAGTCTCCGCTCACGTGCGTCGCCGTTGGGTCGGGACGCTCGCTCGAGGAGTTCGACGCGATCCATCGCTCGAATCGGAGCTCCCCCTCCTCGACCTCCCGACTGCGCCGCCGCTAGCGACGCGCGGAGACGCGCTGCATGTACGACCAGAAGGCGATCCGGCGCAGGAGGGCGACGCTCGCGGTGCTCGTCGCGCTCTCGATCGGTCTGCTGACGATCTTCTTCGGCGACTCCGCCGGCGGGCGCCTGCAGGTGCTCCAGCGCGGCGTTCAGGTGGTGCTCGGCCCGATCGAGACCGGTGTGAGCGTCGCGCTCAAGCCGCTGCGCGACGCGATCGGCTGGACGGGCAACGTGCTGAGCGCACAGTCGGAGAACGAGCGTCTCGCGGGAGAGGTTGCGAAGCTCCGGCGGGAACTCGCTCAGGCTCAGACAAGGGGGAAAGCGGCCGCTCAGGTGCGCGCGCTCGAGAAGCTCTCACGACGGCCGGCCTACCCCGACGGCGTGGACCCGGTCACGGCGCGCGTGATCGCCCAGTCCCCGACGGTGTGGTACTCGCGCGTGCGCATCGACAAGGGGACGAACGACGGCGTGCGCGTCGACCAGCCGGTCGTCTCGGGTGACGGCCTCGTCGGCAAGGTGACCCGAGCGACGGGCGGCTCCGCGATCGTGACGCTGATCACGGACGAGTCGAGCGCGGTCTCCGCCCAGGTCATGCCCGACAGCACGCGCGGGGTGATCAAGCCGGAGCTCGGCAAGCCCGAGGATCTGCTGCTCGAGTTCATCGATCCCAAGCAGCGCGTGCGCAAGGGCGCTCTCGTGGCGAGCGCCGGGATCTCCTCTTCGAAGCTCGAGTCGCTGTTCCCGCGCGGCATCCCGATCGGGGAGGTGCAGAGGGTGGACTCCGGCGAGGTCGACCTCTACCAGCGCGTCCACGTCAAGCCGTTCGCCGACATGCGGCGGCTCGACTTCGTCCAGGTGCTGACGGACCGCCCCGACCTCGAGCAGGCTGAGGTCGGCCTGCCGTGAGCCTCTCCGGCGGCGCGCTGACGCGCATCGGGCTGCTGGTGCTGGCGGTAGTCGTGCTGCAGGTATCGGCGATCGCGCCGATCCGCGTGCTCGGCAGCGCGGTCGACCTCGTGCCCCTGCTCGTCGCCGCCGTCGCTCTCTACGCGGGCGCCGTGCCGGCCGCCGCGACCGGGTTTGCGGCCGGGCTGCTGCTCGACGTCGGGCTCGCGCAGGACATCGGAGCGTCGTCGCTCGTGCTCACGTTCGTCGGCTACGGCATCGGCCGCTACCGTGACCTGCGCGATCCCGCTCATGGCCTCGCGCCGATCCCGATGGGAGCGGCCGCCACGGCCTGCTACGGCGCCGGCTTCGCCGTCGTCGCGATGCTGCTCGGCAAAGTCGATACGACCTCGGTCAGCCTCTTCGCGGTGCGTGACCTGCTCGTCGTCGTCGTGCTGAACGCCCTGCTCGCTCTGCCCTTCTTCTGGCTGGTGCGCCTCGCACTGCGCCGAGAGCTCAATGTCGACCCGCGCGAGCAGCGCCGCCGCCGCCAGGGCCCGCGTGACCAGGGGCCGATCGGGCTCCGCGGGCTCGAGGTTTAGATGGTGATCCGGCCGGCCAGAATCGCCTCCAGACCCACGCGGCCGTGGGATCAACCGTCTAGCCGATGATGTACCGCGAGACAACCGAGCGCCGGCCGCCGCTTACGCCTCAGCTCGCGCTGCGAATTGCCGTTCTCGGCGGCCTTGCACTCGTCATGTTCGGCGTCATCTTCCTGCGCCTGTGGTACCTGCAGATCCTCTCGGGCGATCAGTTCGTGGCCGAGGCAAACAACAACCGCATACGCGAGATCAAGATCCAGGCGCCGCGCGGGGAGATCGTCGACCGCGACGGGCGCGTCCTGGTCGGCAACCGCACGGCCTTCGCGATCCGCATAACCCCCGATCAGCTGCCCCTGCGCCAGGAGCAGAAGACCGAGCTCTACGACCGGCTCGCCGACCTGCTGCCCGGCCTGGGCAGGACCGAGATCCGTACGGAGGTGCGCGAGCAGCTGCGTGCCCTGCCCTTCTCGACCGCGACCGTCAAGCAGGATGTGAAGCTCCCGATCGTCCAGTACGTGCTCGAGCACCAGGACGAGTTTCCGGGCGTGACCGTTGAGCGCGTCTTCCTGCGCTCCTATCCGCACAAGTCGGTCGGTGCGCATCTGTTCGGCACGCTCGGTGAGGTGACCGAGGATCAGCTCGAGGAGGACCGCTACCGCGGCGTCACGCCCGGCGACCGCGTCGGGCAGTCGGGCATCGAGTACTCCTACGACCGCTTCCTGCGCGGGAAGAACGGGGCCAGCCGCGTCCAGGTCGACGCGCTCGGCACGCTCACCGGCCAGCTGGCCCGCCGGGAGCCGGTGCAGGGGCGTCAGCTGCGGCTGGGCGTCGACTTCGACGTCGAGCGCGCCGGGGCGAAGGCGCTCGGCGGCCGCAACGGGGCGTACGTCGCGATGGACATCAAGAACGGCGAGGTGCTGGCGCTCGGGAGCTCACCGTCGTTTGACCCGAACATCTTCGCCAAGGCGATCAAGCCTTCGGACTTCAAGCGGCTCACCTCGAAGGCGAACGGCGAGCCGCTCTCCAACCGCGCGATCCAGGGCCTCTACCCGACCGGCTCGACGTTCAAGCTGATCACGGCGGCGGCGGCGCTCGAGGGGGGGCTGATCACGCCGGGCACGGTCCTCTTCGACGGCGGCTCGCTGCAGGTGGGGGGCGTGACGTTCAAGAACGCCGGCGACGCCTCCTACGGCGCGCTTGCGCTGCGCCGGGCGCTCACCGTGTCGAGCGACGTCTTCTTCTACCAGCTCGGGCTGCGGGCCAACAGTGCGGGCGACGGCGAGCTGATCCAGACCTGGGCGCGCCGCCTCGGCATCGGCCGCCCGACCGGCATCGACCTGCCGGCCGAGGCCGAGGGCCTCGTCCCGAGCCCGGAGTGGCGCAACCGCCTGTTCAAGAAGAAGCTCACCGACCGCCCCTGGACGCCCGGCGACAACATCAACCTCTCGGTCGGCCAGGGGGACCTCCAGGCAAACCCCCTGCAGCTCGCCGTCGCCTACGCCGCGGTGGCCAACGGCGGCCGGGTCATCACGCCGCATCTCGGCCTGCGCATCGAGGACTCCGACGGCCGCGCGATCCAGGAGCTCGAGACCTCGGCCCGGCGCCGGGTCGGGCTCGACGCCGAGTACCGGCGCGCGATCCTCGAGGGCCTGCGCGGGGCGGCGAGCGCACCCGGCGGTACCTCGACAGACGTGTTCAAGGGCTTCCCGATCCCGATCGCCGGCAAGACCGGAACCGCGGAGAAGGGCGCCGGTCGCGCGGACCAGTCCTGGTACGTGGCGCTCGCGCCCTACCCGAACCCGCGCTACGTCGTGGCGGTGACCTTCGAGCAGGGCGGCTTCGGCGCCGAGACGGCTGCGCCGGCGGCGCGCCGCATTCTCGCCGCGCTGTTCGATGTGCGCGGCGACGGCAAGAAGACGCGCAAGGGCTCTAGCCGCACCAACTGACGCGGGCCCGAGCAACTACCGTAGAGCGGCGAGCCCATGCACGCGACCCCATTCAACAGCCAGCGCAGGCTTCCGGCGGAGCTGCGGCCGCCCCTCGGAGGGCTCGATCCGCTACTGCTGGTCGCGGCGCTCGGGCTGGTCGCCTGCAGCCTCGTCGCGATCGGCACGGCGACCCTCGATGACATCGAGGGCGACCCCTACCACTACCTGATCCGTCAGGCGATCTACGGCGTGATCGGCATCGCGCTGATGCTCGGCATCGCGCGCTTCGACTACTCGCGCCTGCGCGAGCTGAAGATCGGCGTCTACGCGACGATGATCGGGTCGATCGTGCTCGTGTACGCGTTCGCGACCGCCACGCGCGGCTCGAAGCGCTGGCTCGAGCTGCCGTTCTTCCGCTTTCAGCCCTCGGAGCTCGGCAAGTTGCTGCTCGTGATCGCCCTGGCGGCGTTCATCGTCGACCGCTGGCGCAAGCTCGGCGAGGTGGACACCACGAGCCGCGTGGTTCTGCTCGCGCTCGCGCCGGCGATGCTCGTCGTCGCGCAGCCCGACCTCGGCACGGGGCTCGTCTACCTGGTCATAACGGGCGCGCTGCTGTTCGTGGCGGGCACCAAGTGGACGCACTTCGCCGCGCTCGGCGGGATCGCCGCGGCCGCGGTCGCGGTCGTCCTGGTGGGCGCACCGGCAGTCGGCGTCGAGGTGCTCAAGCCCTACCAGACGGCGCGCCTGACCGCCTTCGTCTCCTCGACCGACAATCCCCAAGACGAGGGCTACCAGCTGAACCAGTCCGTCACCGCGATCGGCTCCGGCGAGAAGCTGGGCCGCGGTCTGCGCGGTGCGACGCAGACGAGGCTCGACTTCCTGCCCGAGCATCACACCGACTTCGTCTTCGCGGTCGTCGGCGAGGAGTTCGGCTTCGTGGGCGCCGCGATCGTGCTGTCGCTCTTCGCTCTCCTGATCTGGCGGGCGCTTCGCATCTTGACCACGGCGAAGAACCTATTCGGAGCTCTGGTCGCCGGCGGAATCGCGGCGATGCTGATGTTCCAGGTTCTCGTGAACATCGGCATGACCATCGGGATCATGCCCATCACCGGCATACCGCTGCCGCTCATGAGCTATGGCGGCTCGTCGGTGATCGTCACCTTCCTTGCCCTTGGCCTGCTGCAGTCGATTCACGCGCAAGCGCTCGCGACTGCCGCCGCCAAGCGGCGCGAACTAGCTGCATGAGAGGTTCCATTGAAAAAGCAGATGCTCGTCACGGTCGACCGTGGCGAAACCAGAGTCGCCGTCCTCGAAGCCGAGGGAGAGCCCTCAGGGCGCGGCGCTAGCGAGAAGGTCCGCGACAAGCTCGCCCCGGGGCGCGGGCGCGGATCGAAGAGCCCGCGCGGGGTGCCCAAGGGCTACCGCGTCGCCGAGATCTACATGGAGCGCCCCGGCAAACGCTCGATCGTCGGCAACATCTACAAGGGCAGGGTCGACAAGGCCGTGGGGGGCCTCGAGGCCGCCTTCGTCGATATCGGCCTCGAGAAGAACGGCTTCCTTCATGTCGACGACATCGTGATGCCGGGCGTGGAGGTGCGACGCCGGGGACGCGGCGGCGGTGGCGGCGGCGGCAAGCGCATCGCGGAGCTGCTCAAGGCAGGGCAGGAGGTCGTCGTGCAGGTCGAGAAGGATCCGCTCAAGACCAAGGGTGCACGGCTCTCGATGCAGGTGTCGATCGCCGGGCGCTACCTCGTCTACGTCCCCCAGGGCGAGGGCGTCGGCGTCTCGCGCCGGCTCGAGACGCGTGCGCGCGACCGCCTGCGCAAGGAGGCGGCCAAGCTCAACCTCGAGGGCGGGGGGGCGATCATCCGCACCGCCGCCGCCGACGGCGCCAAGCGCGAGGACTTCGAGCGCGAGCTGCGGTACCTCTTCAAGCTCAACGAGATCCTGCACGCCCGCGTCGAGGAGACCGCGGCACCGGCGATGGTCTTCCAGGAGGCCGACCTCTCCGTGCGCGTGGCGCGCGACGTCTCATCCGCGCATCTCGAACGGGCGCTCGTCGACGATCCCAAGCAGCGCGATCGCCTGACGTCGTTCTTCGAGCGCACGGCGCCCGAGCTGGCCGATCGAGTCGAGCTCTACGAGGACGGGGATCCGCTGTTCGAGAGCCTGGGCGTCGAGGATGCGATCCAGTCGACGCTCAACCGCCGCGTCGACCTGCCTTCGGGCGGCTACCTGATCATCGACTACACCGAGGCACTGACGGTGATCGACGTCAACTCGGGCTCCTATGTCGCGCGCGGCCGCGGCTCCGGTCTCGAGGACACGATCACGACGACCAACCTCGAAGCCGCCGAGGAGGTCGTACGCCAGCTGAGGCTGCGCGACATCGGCGGCATCATCGTGATCGACTTCATCGACATGGCGCGCGCGCGCAACCGCGAGGCGGTGCTGGGCGTGCTGCGCAAGGCCCTCGACGAGGACCGCACCAAGAGCAACGTCGTCGAGATATCGCCGCTCGGGCTGGTCGAGATGACGCGCCAGAACGTGACCGACGGCGTACGCGAGATCGTCACCAAGGCGTGTCCGACGTGCGAGGGCGAGGGCGTCGTGCTCTCGGAGGAGTCCGTCGCGATCGCCGTCGAGCGCAGGCTGCGCGAGCTCGCCACCGAGCGCCCGTTGGCCGAGGCCTACCTGGTGCAGCTCCACCCGAGCGTGGTGGCCAGCCTGATGGCCGGGCCCGACCGGCGGCTGCACGAGCTCGAGTCGGAGATCGGCAAGCGCTTCCACTTCGAGGGCTCCGAGGCGCTGCCGCTCGATCACTTCGCCCTGACGCTCGACGGCACGCGCGCCGACGTCGAGCAGCGCGCGCTGCCATTCGAGGTCGGCGACGAGGTGCTCGTCGGCATCGAAGAGCCGCACATGTACAACGAGGACGACGCCGTAGCCAAGCTCGACGGCTACGTCGTGTCGGTCAAGCAGGGCGGTCGCTTCATCGGCGAGCGCAAGCTCGTGCGCATCGACGAGGTAAAGCGCACCTCCGCGTCTGCGTCGATCGTGGGGGAGGCAGGGCAGCCGGAGGGTGGTCGCTCGGGCCTAGGGGATGGCGCGGCCAGCGCCAGCGCCAGCGCCCGCGACGGCGACGGCGCTGGCGACGGCGACGATGAGGGCAAGCCTCGGCGCCGCGGCAGGCGCGGGGGCCGTCGCAGGGGGCGCCGGGCGGAGCCGGGGCCGGCGGGCGTCGCCTCCGAGGGGTCCGACGGCTCCTCCGAGTAATGGGCGAGCGCTTCGGAAAGACGTAGTAGCAGCTCGGGCGTGCGTGCTCTCAGGGCGGCGCGGACCGCCTTCGCAGTCCTCGCGCTCGTGCGCCTCGCGCGCGGGCGCCGCCGCCGGGCCCCGTTGAGCGCCGCGGCTCTCGAGCGTGGCGGCGTGCCAAAGCCGGCAGGAACGGTGAGCGTTGTGGTGCCCGCCCGCAACGAGGCCGAGCGGATCGGGCCCTGTCTCGCCGGCCTGCGGGCCGACCCCGACGTCGGCGAGACGATCGTGGTCGACGATCGCTCCGAGGACGACACCGCCGCGATCGCGCGGGCGGGTGGCGCGCGCGTGGTCGAGGGAGCGCCGCCGCCCACGGGCTGGATCGGCAAGCAGTGGGCGCAGCAGCAGGGTCTCGAGGCGGCCGTCGGCGAGTGGGTCGTCTCGCTCGACGCCGATGCGTGCCCGCGGCCGGGCCTCATCCGGGCGGTGATCGCCGAGCTCCGCGACGCTGACCTCGTCACGGTCGCGCCGCGCTTTGTCTGCGACAGCTGGGGTGAGCGTCTGCTCCACCCGTCGATGCTCGCCACGCTTGCCTATCGCTTCGGACCGCTCGGTGCCGAGGGCGGCGCGCCGTCGCCGCAGCGTACGACCGGCAACGGCCAGTGCTTCGCCGCCTCGCGCGAGCGCCTGCTCGCCTCGGGGGTGCTGGCGCGCGTCAGCGACCACATCACCGACGACATCGCGATGCTGAGGACGCTGGCGGGCGATGGATGGCGAATCCGGTTCGTCGACGGCGCCGACCTACTGGCGGTCAAGATGCACGCCTCGGTCGGCGAGCTCTGGACCGAGTGGGCGCGCACGCTGGCGATGGCCGACGTGACCTCGCGCCGCTGGCAGCTGCTCGACCTCGGCGTCGTCTGGCTTGCGATGGCGGCGCCCATCGGGCGCACGGCGCTCGGCCGCGCGAGCAGGCTCGACGCGCTGCTGCTGCTCGTGCGCTGCTCGCTGCTGGTGCCGCTCGCGCGCTTCTACGCCCGGCGCGGGCCGGCGTTCTGGCTCTCGCCGCTCGCCGACGTGGCGACCGCGGTCCGCCTCACCCTCTCGACCGTTCGCCCGTCGCGGACGTGGCGAGGGCGCACGTATCCTGGCGCGGGACAGCGCCGCGCCGGCATCGGTCAGGCGATCGTCGCGGGATATCGGAGGCTGCCTCAAGCCCAAGACGACCTCGCCTGGTCCGATGCGGCCAGTGCGGCGATGGTCGCCGAGGAACCCTGGTGAGCCAGCCCCGCCAGGGCGACATCTGGGGTGGGGCTCTTGCCCCCGCGCGTCAGTCGCTGCCGAGGCGCTTGAGCAGCGCCTGAGCAAGCTCAGCCGGCTCGGCGACGACGGCGAGATCGGCGCGCCCGTGCGCGGGTGCTCCTGCGTCCGGGTGGACTGTGACGATCGTGCCCGCGGCCCTGACGGAGTCGAGGTCCGCTTCGGCCTCGACGCCGAGGGCGATGTGGAGGAGCGGCGCGAGCGAGCGCTTGCTGACTCCGAGATCGCGCTGGGGGGCGGCGAGACCGGCGGCTACCGCCGCGGAGGTCGCGCCGAGCGCTCCGTCCATGGCGCGCGCCAGGCGCTCGGCCAGCTCGATCTCAGCCTCTCCGACCTCTCCTGCGCAGACGATGACGCGAGCGGAGTCGAGCAGCAGCGCGTCCTCCAGCTGGACGTCGCGGCTCGTGCACGTCGCCCCATCCCGGCGCTCGAGCTCGGGCTCGAACATCTCGACGGCCGCCTCGCGCCGGCCGCTCGGGGGCGCCTGGCAGGCGCCTGGACGCAGCATGCCGAGCGCTGGCTCGGTGTGGGCGATGATCGGCGCCTCGACTGTCCCGGCCCAGGCCGGCTTGAGCCATTGGAGATCGGGCTCGTCCTCCTCGGGATCTGGAACCTCGAGCCGCACGAAGTCGCCGGTGAGGCCGAGCCCGAGCCGGGCCGCCACACGAGGCACGTAGTCGCGGCCCTGCGCCGTCCAGGGCGCCACGACCGCGAACGGCTCGCTCTGCTGCAGTGCCTGGCTGAGAGCGTCGGCGAAGTGGCTCGTGGAGTACTCGTCGAGGTCGGGGTCGCTCACTAGCAGCACGCGGTCGGCGCCGCCCGCTGCGAGCTCGTCTGCGAGCTCACCGGGATCGGAGCAGAGCAGCACCGAGACGACCTCTGCGTCGAGCAGCCCGGCCACCTCACGTGCGCAGGCGACGCCTTCGAGGCTCACGGGGTGGAGCCGATCGCCGTCGCGCTCGGCAAGTACCCAGATCGTTCGCGAGGCGTCCGCGGCTCCCGGCTCGCCGGTAGAGCTGGACTCCGCACTCTCACCGAGGCTGCCGTGAGCAGAGGGCCCGCCGGACTCGCCGGTCGCGGGGACCGCAGTCCGATCCGATCCGATCTCTCCCCACAGCCCCTCGATTCGCCGCGCGCCGTCGCCTGCCCCCTGTACCTGCTCGCCGGCGCGGTCGTGGCTGAGGGTGCGGACCTCCTTGACGAAGGTCGGCGAGCCCCGTGTGCCGTAGTCGCGCGGACCTCCGCCGAGCTCCTCGGCCTCGATCTGCTCGACCTCGGCCGTCTGCGAGCCCCCCGGCTCGGGTGGGTCGGGTCCGCGCTCGACGCTGACGACGGCGGGGAGGGGGCAGGTCCAGGTCTCCGAGCCGCGTTCGGTCTCGCGCTCGACGCTCAGCCCGTCGTCCGAGCGGGCGATCGCGGTCGCCTGGGTCACCTGTGCCGCGTCGAGCAGCTCTGCGACCTGCGGCGTGAGCTGAGCCGTCGCTCCGTCGAGCGTGCCGCGCCCCAGCAGCACTAGGTCCGGCTGCTCGCGCTTCAGGGCGTGCGTGAGCGCGCGCGCCGTGGCGAGCGTGTCGGCGCCCGCGAAGCGCCGGTCGAGCAGATGCAGGGCGCGGTCGGCCCCGCGTGCGAGCGCCTCCTCGAGCACCGCGCTGGCGCCGGCCGGCCCCATGGTGAGCACCACGACCTCGTCGTCGTCCGCGTCGCGCAGCGCGAGCGCGTGCCCGAGCGCCCAGAGGTCGAGCGGGTTGACGATCGCCTCGACGCCCTCGCGGGCGATGCGGTTCGTCTTCTCGAAGCGCACCTGCTCGATGCGCGGGACCTGCTTGATGCAGACGCAGACCTTTACGCCGCGTCCAGCCCCGAGTCGTCCTCGCCCGCCTCGAGCGGGCGAAAGTCCTTCGTGCGTGCTCCGCAGACCGGGCAGAACCAGTCCTTGGGTATGTCCTCGAAGGGTGTTCCGGAGGGTATGCCGCCGTCGGCGTCGCCCTCCTGCGGGTCATACACGTAGCCGCAGCTCTCGCAGATCCACTTCTGGGTGCTGGAGTCGGCCTGCGTCGCTTCGTCCACCGGGCTCATTGCGGCCGCAGCATAGCTGCCGCCGCACCGCTCATTCCATGGCGGGCAGCCCGTGCGCCATGCTGGAGCCGTGCTCGCCTCGTTCCATCTGGTCCGCTATCCCCCCGCCAACGCATGGCGCGGGTTCTCGCGCATGGGGCTCGACCGGCCCGAGCTCGCGCGTGCTGCCGGCCTGCGGTTCTGGAGGCTGCTCGGGACCGGCAGGGGGCGGTCGATGACCCTCGGCGCCGAGCTGACGCGCTGGGCCCTGTTCGCCGTGTGGGAGGACGAGGCGGCGCTCGAGGCGTTCTTGGCCGGGTCTGAGATCGCCGCGCGCTGGCGGGAGCTGGGCGAGGAGGACTGGCACGTGCGGCTCGAGCCGTTGCGCTCCCGGGGCACCTGGGGCGGGCGCGATCCACTCGCAGGTGGCGGCGAGCGGGACGCGCGCGCGCTCGCCGACGCCGCTGACGGCACTGAGCAAGCCCCGACCGTTGGGGGGCCCGTCGCGATCCTCACGCGCGCGGCGATCCGCCCGAGCCGGCTGATCCCCTTCTACCGCTCGATCTCCGGCCCGGGGGTGGACCTCCTGCGCCAGCCCGGCCTGCTCGAGTCCGTGGGCATCGGCGAATGGCCGGTGGCCCGTCAGGCGACCTTCTCGCTCTGGCGCTCGCTCGCCGACGCTCGTCGCTACGCCTACGAGGGGCCCGAGCACCGCGCCGTGGTCCAGCGCACGCGCGCCGAGGACTGGTACTCGGAGGAGCTTTTTGCGCGCTTTCGCCCGCGCGGCTCGGAGGGAGCCTGGAACGGGCGCGATCCATTGGCCGGCGCCTGAGCGCGCCGCCGGGGCGCGGCCCGAGCGCTCCGCCGGGAGCGGCTGGTCGCGCGATCCCGACTCAGCGCGCCGGCCCGATCGCCTCCGCTGCGATCTTGGCGCTCAGCATGACGAGCGGCAGCCCGCCGCCGGGATGGACCGTCCCCCCGGCGAGGTAGAGCCCCTCGACCGCGCCCGAGGCGTTCGCGGGGCGCCCGAGCGTGGCGAGCCGGCCGTGGGGCGCCGTTCCATAGATGGCGCCGCCCGGCGCGCCGGTCTCGCGCTCGAGGTCGGCCGGCGTTCGGCGGGCGCGCACCTCGATGCGATCGCGAACCTCGAGCCCGCGCCGTGCGAGCAGTTCCAGCACGGTCTCTTCGTAGGCGTCCGCGCGGGCGTCCCAGTCGAGCCCGTTGCCGTGCGTCGGGGCGTTGGCGAGCACGAACCAGCTTTCCCCGTCCGCAGGCGCCTCGTCGAGGTGGCTCGCCGACGGCGCGCTGACGTAGAGGGTCGGGTCGCGCGCCGGCCGCCGGTGGCGGAAGACATCGTCGAACTCGGCGCCGTAGTCGGACGGAAAGAGGATCGTGTGGTGCGCGAGGTCGGGCGTGCGGCCACGCAGTCCGAGCATCAGCGCGAAGCCCGACAGCGAGCGCTCGCCGGTCGCAGAGCCGCGCTCGCGGAGCGCGCGCCGGGCGGCGTGCCGTGGTCCGGCGGGCGCGCCGCGCCGTGGGCCGTCCTGTGGAACGCGCGGGGGTGGGGGGAGCAGGTCGCGGTAGAGGGCGAGCGCGTCGGTGCTCGCAACGACCGCATCGCAGGGCACGGTCCCGACATCGGTCTCGACGGCGGCGACCCGGCCGCCCCGCACGCCGACCGAGCGCACGGCGGTGTTCAGACGCAGCTCTCCGCCGAGCGCCTCGAGGCGCCGCACGAGCGCCTCGACGATCGCATAGAGACCGCCGCGCACGTGCCAGGCTCCGAAGGCGTGCTCGACGTAACCG
>JBBSNQ010000007.1:0-19257 GCA_038232575.1 Solirubrobacterales bacterium
AGACGCTCGGGGTGATCGCCGACGAGGTCGCCCGCCTGCGCGAGCACGGCGTCTCCGAAGACGAGCTCGTGCGCGCCAGGGAGAACCTCAAGGGGCGCACGGTGCTCGCGATGGAGTCGACGCTCGCGCGCATGAACCGGCTTGGCGGCTCGCTGCTTCTGGACGTGCCGCTGCTCTCGCTCGACGACACCCTGGCGGCGATAGATGCCGTTTCCGGCCAGGACGTCGTCGCGCTGGCGGGTGAGCTCTTCGCCCCCGAGCGGCTCTCGGCCGCCGGTGTCGGCGCGGACGAGGGAGCATTCCGCGCAGCGCTCGGGGCGCTCGGGCCGACACTCGCGGCGGCATGATCCGCGTGGCGGTCGCGGGCGCGGCCGGCAAGATGGGCGAGACCGTCTGCCGTGCCGTGGAGGGAGCCGAGGACCTGCAGCTCAGCGGTCGCGCGGATCCGCAGCTCGGCACCGCGGTCGAGGAGGTGCTGGGCGGGGCCGAAGTGCTCGTCGACTTCACGCGGCCGGAGACGGCGCTCGAGAACGCGCGCGCCAGCCTCGAGGCCGGGGTTCACTGCGTCATGGGCACGACGGGGGCCGACCTTTCCTCGCTCGCCGGGGTGGGCTCGGCGAACCTCTTCCTCGCGCCCAACTTCGCGCTCGGCGCCGTTCTCCTGATGGAGGCCGCGAAGCTGATCGCGCCGCACATGCCGGAGTGCGAGATCATCGAGCTCCATCACGATGCCAAGCTGGACGCCCCGTCGGGGACGGCGAAGCGGACGGCAGAGTTGATTGCGGCGGCCGGCGGCCGGGTGCACGAGCCGATCCACTCGGTGCGCCTGCCCGGACTCGTGGCGCACCAGGAGGTCATCTTCGGGGGAGCCGGCCAGACGCTCTCGCTACGCCACGACTCGCTCGCTCGCGAGTCCTTCATGCCCGGGGTGCTGCTGGCGATCCGGAGGGTGGGACAGCTTGAGCGATCGCCCGTCGTCGGCCTCGAGGAGCTGCTCTAGAGAGGGCCGCGAGGCCCTCGCGGGACGTGCCGGCACCGCTTCGGGTATGATGAAGCGCAGCTAAAGCAGCCTGGACGCGCTCGGGCCGAGGCCCCAGCAGGGGGCGGTCCCACCGGACTCTTACGCGCTGGCCCGTCCATCTGCAGGCTGCACCGCTCATATGACCGATCTGCTCATACAGCACCATCGTCTGGACGTGGGCCACACGGTCTGGACTTGGCGGCGACCCGCCGCCAAGATCCTGATCGGGTCGTGCGTCGGGCCGCCCTAGCGGCCCCGGTAGTACCTCGAGCCGTCTGTAGCGGCTCGGGCGTCGGGCTGCAGCGGGTGTGCGTCGCCCGAGGGCGAGCGCCTCGCTGCACAGCGGGCTATCGGCGGGCCGGCGCTCGCCCAGAGAGGAGCAGTTTCTTCGATGACTCCCAGTAGCACTCCCACCGACATAGCCACCACCAGCGCCTCGCTGATCGCGAGCAACGGCTCGAACGGGCACAACGGCTCGAACGGGCACAACGGCGCGAACGGGCACAACGGCGCATCCACGGCCTCCACCGTCCAGGTCCGCTTCCCCGACCGGCACGAGCGGGAGATGGCCCAGGATGAGGAGTGGTGCGAGGTCGCGGTCGACGGCGAGCTCAGGCGCATCCGCTTCCACGACTACCACGAGGTCTACTCGATCCCCACCCTGTATGAGCACATCTTCTACGAGCGGCTCGAATGCGCCTCCCCGCGCACCGTGCGCGAGCTGCTCGAGCAGGCGCTGCGCGCCGATGGCGTCGATCCCGCGAGCATCTCGGCGCTCGACGTGGGCGCCGGCAACGGCATCGTCGGCGAGGAGCTCGACGACATGGGGGCCTCCACGCTCGTCGGCATCGACATCATCGAGGAGGCCGCCGACGCGGCCCGGCGTGACCGTCCTGAGCTCTACAACGACTACTTCGTCGCGGACCTCACCGACCTCAGCGATGGCGATCGTGCCGCCCTCGCGGCATACCGTTTCAACGCCCTGACGACCGTCGCCGCGCTCGGGTTCGCAGACATCCCGCCGCTGGCGTTCGCCGAGGCCTACAACCTGGTCGAGACGCCCGGCTGGATCGCGTTCAACATCAAGGACGAGTTCCTCGACAAGCGAGATTCCTCGGGCTTCTCGCGCCTGATCCGGCGCATGCTGGACGAGGGGACGCTCGTCGAGCGGGCGCGGCGCCGATACCAGCACCGCCTGTCCGTGGCGGGCGAGCCGCTGCACTACATCGCGATCGCGGCGCAGAAGACCGCGGACGTGCCGCTCGAGTGGGTGCGGGAGCTCGAGGAGTAGCCCGCCGGGTAGCAGCCCCGGCGACCTTGCCCCAGCGTCGCCTGCGCGGGGCCTGGCTCCGGTGAGAACCTCGTCGCGGCGCTCGGTTCGGGCTTACGCGACGTTGGGTCCGCAGTGGCTCTCGCGTAGTCGTGGTGCGTCGCTCACGCCCTCGCTCGCGGCCGACGACGATGTCCCCACCGTCGCCACCCGCGCGTTGAGCGGGGTGGTGCACGGGGCTCCCGGCCGAATCGTGCTCGAGCTCGGCCGGCCACACCCTTCGCGAAGTAGCTCCAAGGTCATGTAGTGCAACACTTGCGGTGTGCCGGCGAGGCGTCCGCATCACTTCGTTGCCGAGACGGACGATCTTGCGGTTGCCCTGGATGCGGCTGCTCGGCGGTGGCCCGAGTTGAGTCGCTCGCAGATGCTCATGCGACTGGCCCTCGAAGGCGATCAGACCGCCCGGCGCGGGACATCCTCCCGTGAGCAGAGAGCATGTGCAGCTGGGCGGGATCGCGGAGACCCTGCTAATAACGGTGTACCTGCGGGCCTACGACGCCCGCTCGCGCCCCGACGGCGGGCCTCCGGCGATGCTGTGGCCTTGGTGACCGAGGCCCGGGCCGCACTTGACCCCGAGCGGTGATCGTCGTAATCGACTCGAGCGTGGTCGTTGCTCTGCTCGTCGGCGACGAGCGCCAAGACGCCGCCGGCGTCGGCCTGCCGGTTGCGCTCGTCGCCTGAGCGAGGGGAGCTGGGCTAGCGAGCCCCGAAGCGCTGCTCGAGCACGGCGGAGATGTCGCGCACGGCCTTCGAGACGAGCTCGGGTGGGACGGGGGAGGGGGCGGGCGTCGGCCCGATCGGGAAGGCGCCGTCCTCGAGCTCGGCGAGCAGGAGCAGGACGGCGTCCTTGTCGCTGCCGAGGTCCTCGGAGACATCGCCGCGCGCCAGCACCTGGGCGCGCTGCATCAGGCCGTAGGCGTACTCGAGCTCGAGGCGTTGGGTGCTCCCGGCCGGTGGGCGCACGCCCGCGGCGTAGGTGCGCGTGAGCGTCCCGAGCGTCGTATGCAGGGTCTGTGCCTGGACGGCCGAGTCAGTCCTCGCACGCAGGCGAACCAGGTCCCTCAGCACGCCGGTCATGAGCTGGTCGCTCAGCAGCTCGATCCGCTGGCGCACCGGCTCGGGCGGCAGGCCCTTGGCCATCCAGCCGTCGATCAGGTCGAAGGCGGCATCGATCTCGCGCGCCAGGCGTGCGTCCTCGCGTCGCACCGCTGGCGCCAGACGTGCCTCCACGCGCCGCGCCGCACGCAGCTGGGCGCGCGCGTCGGAGGGGTCGCGCAGAAGGACGTAGGCGTCGATCGCAGCGGTCAGACGGGCGCGCAGCTGCTCGACCGACGCGAACACCGCGAGGGGGCGCTCCCCGTGGCGCTCGACGGGCGCCGTGGCCGAGGGCACCGCCTGGCCGGCCACGCAGCCGAGCGGAAGCGCCACGCACAGAAACGCGGGGAGCAGGAGCCGGATTCGAAGCCGCGGCGCCGGGAGCCGAGTCAAGGGCCGCGGGGGAGTCGGAGCCGAATCCGAGAGGGAAGCTCGAGCAGGGGATCCTGTCTAGGCTGCCGGACGTCCCTGGCCGCGCCGCGCGCGTGGGACGACGAAGCGAATCGCCGAGCGCGAGTCGTCGATCGAGCAGGTCTTGTTGTCGATCATCCCGACGTGCCGAGCCAGCAGCACCATGCGCATCTGGTCGACATGGCCCGCGCGGCCGCGCTTGCGGATCACGAACCAGGCGTAGCCGGTGTCACGCAGGCGCCCCCGCAGGCGTGCCAGCGCCTCTGCAGCCTCCTCGAGCGACTCGACCAGCACGATAGCCCCGTCGAGGCTGCCCGAGCGCACGAGGCCGCGCTCGAGTGCCTGCTTGACCTCGCGCCGCAGCGCGGGTCCGACATCGCCGCAGACCTCGACGCGCTGGCCGGGCTCGATCCCCAGCTTTGCCGCCATGGGAGCTCGGATGTCTTCGGTCCGGGTTGCCAACGGCCCGCTGATTATGCCCGAGGTGCCCGCCGGGCCTGCGATAATCGCTGCAAGTGGGGATCGGAGGCATCATCACGGCCATGGTCACGCCCTTCGACGCTGGCGGGCGTGTCGACGAGCGAGGGGCCGCAAGCCTCATGCGGCAACTGCTCGAGGGCGGCTCGGACGGCCTTGTGCTGGCAGGCACCACCGGGGAGGGCTCGACGCTCGACGACGAGGAGAAGCTGCGCCTGTGGAGGCTCGCGGTCCGCGAGGCTGGCGACGGGCTCGTGGTTGCTGCTACGGGCTCGAACGACACCGCCCACAGCGTACGCCTCACCGAGCAGGCGACCGACGTCGGCGTCGATGCCGTGCTCGTCGTCACCCCCTACTACAACAAGCCCAACCGCACCGGCCTGCAGCGGCACTTCGAGGCGATCGCCGCGGCCACCGACAAGCCGGTGATCGTCTACAACATTCCCTCCCGCTGCGTGGTCGACGTACCCAACGACCTCCTGCGTGAGCTCGCCGAGATCCCGAACGTCCAGGCCGTCAAGCAGGCCCGCTACGACGAGCTCGAGCCGATCGAGGGGCTCGACCTCCTCGCCGGCAACGACGATATGCTGGCCGACGTGCTCGACATGGGGGGCACCGGCGGCATCCTCGTCGGCTCGCACCTGGTGGGCGCTGAGATGCGGCGCATGATCGACGAGCCCGAGGCCCGGCAGCCGATCGCCGAGTCGCTGGCGCCGCTCCTGCGCACGCTGGCGGTCACGACAAACCCGATCCCGATCAAGGCGGCGCTGGCGATGGGCGGTCACGACGTCGGGGGGCTGCGGCTGCCGCTCGTGGAGGCGAGTGAGCAGGAGGCCGCGGAGATTCGGCTCGCCCTCGAGCGCCACGGGCTCCTGGTCGCGGTTTGAGCGGCACGCTCAGGATCCTGCCGCTCGGCGGTCTGGGCGAGATCGGCAAGAACATGGCCGTCGTCGAGTACGACGGGCGCATCGTCGTCGTCGACAGCGGGCTGATGTTCCCTGCCCCCGACCAGCTCGGCATCGACCTGGTGCTGCCGGACTTCTCCTACCTGCGCGAGCGGGCCGGGGACATCGAGGCGATCGTGCTCACCCACGCGCACGAGGACCACGTCGGTGCGCTGCCGTTCGTCCTGCGCGAGCTCGGATCGAGCGCCCAGCCGGTCGTCTACGGCGGGTCGCTGACGATCGAGATGGTGCGCTCGAAGCTCGACGAGCATCGCCTGCGCGACGTCGCGCTCGAGCCCGTGGCCCCGGGGGAGATGCTCGACGCAGGGCCGTTCTCGCTCGAGCTGGTCAAGATGGCCCACTCGATTCCGGACGCGCTGGCCGTGGCGCTCACCTGCGAGCTCGGCACGACCCTCTTCACGGGCGACTACAAGTTCGACCAGACCCCGGTGGACGGCGTCCCCGCAGACCTGGCGCGCCTTGCCGAGCTCGGCCGCGAGGGTGTGCTGCTTCTCTGCGGCGACTCGACGAACGCGGACCGGCCCGGAATGGCGCGTTCGGAGTCGAGCGTCGGCCCCGGGCTGCGGGAGGCCTTCGGGCGCTGCCGCGGGCGGATCATCGTGACCTCCTTCGCCTCGAACATCCACCGCGTCCAGCAGGTCGTCGACGCCGCCGCGGAGCTCGGGCGCAAGGTCGCACTCGTCGGCCGCTCGATGCGCAAGTACGTGAACATAGGACGCAAGCTGGGCCACATCCGCATCCCGGACGGGATGCTGATCGGCGTGGGCGACCTCGACGACTTCCCCGACGAGCGGATCGTGGTCGTCTGCACCGGCAGCCAGGGAGAGCCGCTCTCGGCATTGCGGCGGATCGCCAACGGCGACCACCCGCAGGTCGACCTGCGCGAGAACGACACGGTGATCTTCTCGGCCACGCCGGTCCCCGGCAACGAGCGGGCGGTCAACGAGACGGTCGACCGCGTCTTCCATCTCGGGGCCGACGTGGTCACCGCCGCCGACGCGCCGATCCACGCCTCTGGGCATGGCTACTCGGAGGAGATCAAGCTGATGCTCAACGTGACCAAGCCGCGCTACGTGATGCCCGTGCACGGGGACCACAAGCGCCTGCGCCTGCACGCCAAGCTCGCCGAATGGGTGGGCGTCGACCCGGGCGCGATCTTCCGGGGTGAGAACGGGATGCCGCTCGAGATCGACGCTCGCGGCGCGCGCTTCGGCGAGCGCGAGCGCGCGGGGGTGATCTTCGTCGACGGCGTCGACCTGGGCGACATCGAGGATGTCGCGCTGCGCGACCGGCGCATGCTCTCCGCGGACGGCATCTTCATCGTCGTCGCCACCGTGTCAGAAGAGGATGGAAGCTCGGTGGCTCCGCCCGAGCTGATCTTTCGCGGCGTTCCGTTCCTCGAGGAGGGCGACGGCGTGCTCGAGGAGCTGCGGGGGGCGGTCGAGGACTCGCTCGACCGCTCGGCACGCGAGCGGATCACCGACATATCGGTCCTGCAGGACCATCTCCACGAGGATCTCGCTCGCTTCGTCTACGACCGCCTGCGGCGCCGGCCGATGGTGCTGCCGGTCGTGGTCGAGGTCTGATCCCGGGCGTGCTCTAGCGGCCGGAGGCAGGGGGCCGGCACGGCGCGTCGAAACCGGCTCGCGTGAGCAGCAGCGCGACTCGCAGGCGCGGCGGCGCCGGCACGAGGACCGCCGGCGCGAATCGCAAGAAGGGTGCGGAGCGGCGGCGACCGGCACGCCGCGGGCGCCGGCTGCCGAAGCTTCCGGTGCTCGAGCAGCAGCACCTCGACGTGGTCGGGCTGGGTCTCGTGGCGCTCGCCACCTTCTTCGCCTTCGTCTTCTACCTCGGCTGGGCCGGCGGCAGGCTCGGGGGCACGATCGCCGACGCGCTGATCTACCTGTTCGGCGCGGTCGCCTACCTGACGCCCGTGGTGCTGTTCGGGGTTGGCGCCGTGCTCGTGCTGCGGCCGATGCTGCCGTCGGTGCGGCCCTTCAAGACCGGCACCGCGTGCCTGCTCGGCGCGTTGCTGCTCGGACTCGCGGCGGGCTCCTTCGGCCTCGGACCCGACCAACCGCCGCGCGAGGGGGCCTTCGCCGACGCCAGCACGTTCCGCCAGCACGGAGGGACGATCGGCGAGCTGCTCTACCTGCTCACGCGGACGTTGGTGCAGGATCTCGGCACGCACATACTTTTCGCGTTCCTGCTGCTGATCGGCGTGCTGCTGCTCACCGGCGGCTCGGTCGCCGGCGTCGTGCGCGCGACGAGGCAGGGGGTGAGCTCGACCTCGAAGCGCGTGCGCGAGTCGACGAGCGAGTTTGCGGCGGTCGTGACGCGGCGCGAGCCGGGCTCGCGCCGCCGCGCCGACCGGCGCGCCGACGATCGCGACGAGTCAGGCGAGGAGCCGCCGGCTTACGCCCAGCCTGCGCCGCCCCTGGAGGAGGGGCCGGAGCCGCCGCCCCGCTCCGGCGACGACTGGCTCGAGGACGAGGACCTACTCGCGCCGCTCGACGCCGAGCCGATCGTGCGCGCCACCCACGTCGAGGCTCCGCCGCTCGACGCCGCCCACCGCTACCCGGACATCTACGGCGAGCCCGAGGAGCCGCAACCGCAACCGGAACCGGATCGATCGGCGGGCTCGGGGGCGGTTGCGCCGCTGCGGCCCGCCACCGCCCGAGGCGCCGCCGAGCTGGCGATACCCGAGCCGGGTGCTCCAGGTCGGCCCGATCCAGGCTCCGAGGGAGAGCACGAGTTGACCCCGATGGGCCGCCGCCGCTCGCCGGTGACCGAGGCGGAGCAGCTCTCCTACGCGCTGCCTCCCGCCTCGCTGCTCGAGCGCAGCCGCCAGACGCGCGCAGCGGATCGCGGCTCGGAGCGCAAGACCGGGGCGGCGCTCGTGGAGGCGCTGGGCCACCTCGGCATCGATGCACGCATCGTGGCCACGGTCTCCGGTCCTCACATCACCCGCTACGAGCTGCGCCTCTCGCAGGGCACGAAGATGTCGAAGGTCTCCCAACTGAGAGACGACATCGCCTACGCCCTCGCAGCTACGGACGTCCGCATCCTCGCCCCGATTCCCGGCAAGCAGGCGGTCGGCGTCGAGGTCCCGGCGACCGACAGACGCGTGGTTACCCTCGGGGATGTCTTCCAGGAGGCCCCGGAGGGATGGTCGCCGCTCACCGTCTGGCTCGGCAAGGACATCGCCGGCAAGGCGATCGGCACCGATCTCGCCAAGCAGCCGCACGTGCTCGTCGCGGGCACGACCGGCTCCGGCAAGTCCGGCTGCGTCAACGCGATGCTCGCCTCGATTCTCCTGCGCGCGACGCCCAACGAGGTCAGGCTCGTGCTCGTGGATCCGAAGCAGGTTGAGCTCGGCCTCTACGACTCCGTTCCCCACCTGCTCACTCCGGTCGTCACCAACCCCCGCCTCGCAGCCAACGTGCTGGGCAACCTGATCAAGGAGATGGAGCAGCGCTACGAGGTGATGAGCGCGGCCCGCACCCGCAACCTGGCCGAGCTCAACCGCGTCCGCGAGCGCGACGGGGAGGCCCCGCTGCCGCACATTCTGTGCGTGATCGACGAGCTCGCCGACCTGATGATGATCGCGCCGGGGGAGGTCGAGGACTCGATCATCCGACTCGCCCAGAAGTCGCGCGCGGTCGGGATCCACCTGGTGCTCGCGACGCAGCGGCCGAGCGCGGACATCATCACCGGCATCATCAAGGCAAACGTCCCGGCGCGGATCGCCTTCGCGGTCTCGTCGCAGACCGACTCGCGTGTGATCCTCGACGCGAACGGCGCCGAGTCGCTGCTCGGCAAGGGGGACATGCTCTTCCGCCCGGCGTCGGAGTCGCGCGGCGCACGGATACAGGGGGCGTTCGTCTCCGAGGAGGAGATCGAGCGGCTGGTCGAGCACTGGAGCCGGCAGGGTGAGCCCGAGCTGCGGGAGGAGCTGCTCGACTCGACGGGTGAGGGGGTCGAGGACGGCGGCTCCGAGCTCGACGCCGATTCCGACGATCTGCTCGCACAGGCGATCGCCACCGTCGCGCAGATGGGGTCGGCTTCGACATCGATGCTCCAGCGGCGCCTGCGCGTCGGCTACACGCGCGCCGGCCGCCTGATCGACATGATGGAGCGTCGCGGCGTGATCTCGGGCTACGAGGGCTCGAAGGCGCGGCAGGTGCTCGTCTCGGAGGCGGAGCTGCCGCGCGTGCTGGCCGAGCTCGAGGAGCCCGTCGGCGCCGGTGCCGGCGGCTCCGCGGCCGGGCCCTGACCTCCCTTCCGTCCCGCCGAGACCCCGCCGCGCTCGTACCGGGCGCCAGCCGCCGCGCTAGGCTCGCAGAGTGGCCATCGGAAGCAGGCTGCGAGAGGCGCGCACGCGCGCGGGCGTCGAGATCCGCGAGGTCGAAGAGGCCACCAAGATCCGCTCCCGCTACCTGCGCGCGCTCGAGAACGAAGAGTTCGAGCTGCTCCCCGGGAGCGCGTTCGTCCGTACGTTCCTGAAGAGCTATGCGGACTATCTGGGTCTCGACGCCCGTCTGCTCGTCGAGGAGTACCGCGCCCAGCACGAGCCGGTGGCCGAGGCCGAGACGCAGCCACTTGCCCGTGAGCCGCGGCGCACTCGGGAGCCCCGCCCCCCGGCGTTCGGGCCCTGGGCGCTGATCGGCGCCGGTGCAGTCGCCGTGCTCGCGCTCCTGTTCGTGATCGGCCTGCTCGCCGGTCAAGAGGAGGAGCCCTCCTCCGACGGATCCCGCCAGGCGTCCGAAAGCACTCCGAGCGAGCCCCGCTCGAGCGGCCGGCGCGAGCGGCCGCGCGCCTCCGGCTCCGCTGATGAGCGGAAGCGCGAGCGCGAGCGCGAGCGCGAGTCGACGCGTGTCAGCCTGCGCATCACCCCTACGGTGCCGACCTACCTCTGCGTCGACGACGGTGAGGGAAAGGTGCTCTTCGAGGGGACGATCGAGAGCCGCCGCAGCTTCCGCGGCAAGCACCTGCGGATCAACCTCGGCAAGACCTCGGCGACGGTGCGCGCCAACGGCAAGCGCGTCCCGCTCGACCGGAGCAACCCGAATCCGGTGGGGTTCGACTTCACACCCGGCGAGCGAGAGCCGCTTGCGCTCGGCTCGCGTCCCTGCGCGTGAGCACGCGCGCCGGCATTGTCGTCACGGGCACCGAGGTCCTGAGCGGCCGGGTGCGCGATCGCAACGGACCCTGGCTCGCCGATCGATTGCTGGAGCTCGGCGTCGAGCTCGCGCACGTGACGATTTGCGGCGACCGACCGCGCGACGTGGAGGCACAGCTCCACTTCATGGCCCGCGAGGGGGCCGACTTGGTAATAACGAGCGGCGGGCTTGGCCCGACCGCCGACGACCTGACGGCCGAGGTCGTTGCAGGATTCGCGGGGCGGGCGCTCGAGCGCGACGCGGCACTTGAGGCACGCATCACGGAGATCGTGGCTCCGCTGATGAGTCGCTGGCGCGGCGTCGACCCCGAGGCGGTCCGCCGCGCCACCGCCAAGCAGGCGCTCGTGCCGGCCGGAGCCACCATTCTCGAGCCGGCCGGAACCGCACCGGGGCTGGTCGTGCCACCCGCAGGCGGGGAGGGCCCGACGATCGTGGTCCTGCCGGGACCGCCGCGCGAGCTGCACGCGATGTGGCCGGCCGCCGAGCAGAGCGAGGCCTTCCAGCGGGCGATCGGCGCTCGCACGCGTTACGAGCAGCGCACGCTGCGGCTGTTCGGCATCCCGGAGTCGGAGATCGCCGAGACGCTGAGGGTGGCCGAGGAGGAGCTGCCCGGCCTCGAGCAGCTCGAGGTGACGACTTGCCTGCGGCGTGCCGAAGTGGAGGTCGTGGTGCGCGCGACGCCCGACGCGCGCGCCGTGCTCGACGGGCTTGGGGAGCTGATCGCACGGCGCCACGCGGACACGCTCTTCTCGCTCGACGGCTCCTCGGTCGACGACCAGGTCGCCGAGCTCCTCGGCGGTCATCGCATAGCCGTGGCCGAGTCGTGCACCGGCGGCCTGATGGCGGCGCGGCTGACCGAGCGCTCCGGCGCCTCGAGCTACATGACGGGCTCGGTGGTCGCCTATGCCGACGAGGCCAAGCGCGAGCTGCTCGGCGTGAACGCAGGGCTGATCGAGCGCCACGGTGCGGTCTCGCCGGAGGTCGCCGAGGCCATGGCGGAGGGCGCGCTGGCGCGCTTTGACGCCGACGTCGGCCTCGCGATCACGGGGGTGGCGGGCCCTGGGGGCGGCACCGACGCCAAGCCGGTCGGGTCGGTCTGCTGGGCGGCCAGGGGTCCCGACGGAGCGGCAATCGCGCGCGAGGTGCGCCTCCCCGGCGATCGCAACGAGGTGCGCGACCGCTCGACGACGGTCGGCATGCACCTGCTGCGACGCCTGCTGCGTGGCGAGGACGCGCCGGTCTGAGCGGCGCCCATCGGGCCGCCTGGGATCTCCCCGTGCGCGCCTGTTCCTGGCGCTCGAGCTGCCGGAGGACGCGCGCGCGGCGATCGCGCGCTGGCGCGACGAGGCCCTGGCCGGCCGAGACGCGCTGCGGCCGGTGCGAGCGGAGGCGCTGCACGTCACGCTGGTCTTCCTGGGCTATCGACCCGAGCGGGAGATCCCGGACATCGCGGCGTGCGCCGCCACGGCGCTCGCTGGCCTCGCGGCGCCGCTGTTGGCGGCGCGCGCGGTGGTGGCGGTGCCGGTACGCAGGCCGCGACTCTACGCACTCGATCTCGCCGACCTCGACGAGAGCGCGCTCGCCGCGCACCGGGCGGCCTCCGAGGCACTCGAGTCCGCGGGCCACTACCGGCCCGAGCGGCGCCCGTTCTGGGCGCACCTGACACTCGCGCGGGTGAAGGCGCGCCGCCGTCCAGCCGGTGGCGAGCCCCGTGCGGCAGATCGTCTCGCCGAGTCCGGGGCCGCTGTGGATTGCCACGGCGCTGGCGCGCCCGGGTCGGGCCGGCGGCCTCCATCTGAACCGTTTCGGGCTCGGGAAGCGGTGCTCTACCGGTCGATTCTCGAGCCGAGCGGAGCGCGCTATGAGGCGCTGGAGCGCGTATCGCTCCGATGAAGCTCGCTCGTCACTCATGCGTCACACAGAAGGCTCGGATCGTCCGATCGGACTTCTAGCGTGTGCCCTCCGATCGAAGCGACGAGGAGCAGAGCGCCGATATGAACAAGGGCAAGGATCGAAATCAGGATCGCGACCGGAGCGTCAAGGCCCGGGATTCCGCGCTGAGCGGAGCGCTCACGCAGATCGAGCGCGAGTTCGGCAAGGGCTCGATTATGCGCATGGGTGACGATGCCGCGGCCGTCAAGGTCTCGGCGATCTCCTCCGGCGCGCTGTCGCTCGACCTGGCGCTCGGCGTCGGCGGCCTGCCGCGCGGTCGCATAGTGGAGGTCTTCGGCCCCGAGTCCTCGGGCAAGACGACGCTGATCTACCACGTGATCGCCGAGGCCCAGAAGACCGGTGGGGTCTGCGCGTTCATCGATGCCGAGCACGCCATGGACCCCGCCTATGCCAAGCGCATCGGCGTCGACGTCGACGAGCTGCTCGTCTCCCAGCCCGACTACGGGGAGCAGGCGCTCGAGATCGCGGACCTGCTAATCCGCTCGGGAGCGGTCGACGTCGTGGCGGTCGACTCGGTCGCCGCGCTCACGCCGAAGGTCGAGCTCGAGGGCCAGATGGGCGATCAGACGGTCGGCCTGCAGGCGCGCATGATGAGTCAGGCGATGCGCAAGCTCGCGGGGAACCTGAACCGCGCGGGCACGCTGTGCGTGTTCACGAACCAGATCCGCGAGAAGGTGGGGGTGATGTTCGGCTGCCTCCACTACGACGCTCGGGTGGTTCTCGCCGACGGCACGACGGAGAAGATCGGCAAGATCGTCAACCAGCGCATGCCCGTTGAGGTCATGTCGATGGATCCCAATACCGGCGCGGTGGCGCCGAAGCGGATCGTCGAGCACTACAACAACGGTGAGACCGACGACTGGCTGCAGTTCGAGGTGGCTGCCGGCGGCGGCTCCGGCGTCCGCAAGTTCGCGTGCACGCCGAACCACCTCGTCTTTACGCCGGAGGGTGAGAAGCCGGCAGAGGAGATAGAGGAGGGGGACAGCGTGCTCGTCGGCGTCAAGCGCTATGACCTGCGCGAGGACCAGCTGAAGCTGATGCTGGGGAGCATCCTGGGTGACGGCTCGCTGCGCTTCGCCTCGGACCACAACGTCTCCTTCCGCGTCGGGCATGGCCTGGGGCAGGCGGAGTACTGCGAGTGGAAGCACGAGATGCTTGCCCCATTCGCCCACTCCGTCGGCCGAACGGGCAACGGCATCGGCTTCGACACGATTCCGATGCGGCAACTGGCCTGGCTGCACGATGCCGTCTACGCGCCCGATGACTCCGGATCTTCGAGGACCATCACCGATCAGCTGGTGGAGCAGCTCGACGAGCGGGCGATCGCCGCCTGGTACTGCGACGACGGCTCCTTCTCAGGCAGCTACAAGCGATGGGGCCACGGAAAGGCGGTGATCTACAACACCTCGCTCAGCGAGCCCGACAAGGAGCGGCTGGCGGATCGATGCGAGCAGCTGGGCATGGGCAGGCCGACGGTGAACCATCGCTGGCTGCTGTTCAGCGGCGAGCGCGCGAGCATGCTGCACGAGAAGATCGCCCCGTACGTCCATCCGTCGATGGACTACAAGCTCCACCCCGAGCACAGGGGCCGCTTCGAGTGGCATCCGGACACGAGCGACGCCCACCTGAACGGGACTCGGCTGAAGTCGCGCACGAGCCTCGAGGCCGTGCCCATGCCAGTGCTGCGCAGGTACCGCAAGCCGCCCACTCCGCGCAAGCGCGACCGCTTCGACCTTCAGGTCGAAGGCAACCACACTTACCTGGTTGACCACGTGGTCGTCCACAACTCCCCGGAGACCCAGCCGGGTGGCCGGGCGCTCAAGTTCTACTCCTCCCAGCGCCTCGACATCCGCCGCATCGAGACGCTCAAGGAGGGCACCGAGGCGGTCGGCAACCGCGTCCGGGTCAAGGTCGTCAAGAACAAGGTGGCCGCGCCCTTCCGCCAGGCGGAGTTCGACATCGAGTACGGGCAGGGCATATCGAGTGAAGGCTGCGTGCTCGATCTCGGGATCGAGCACGGGATCGTCCAGAAGTCGGGCTCGTTCTTCTCCTACGGCGACGAGCGGCTCGGTCAGGGCCGCAACAACGTCAAGGCCTACCTGCGCGAGCATCCCGACGTGAACCGGGCGATCGAGCAGAAGGTCTTCGAGACGCTCGACGCCGAGCGGCCCGGGCGGGCGGAGCCCGCCGAGGGCGAAGGGTCCAGTGCCGAGAACGGGGCAGAGCCCAGCTCGGACGCCGGTGAGGAGTCGGTCGTCAGCGCTGTGCCCGACGAGCCGGAGGAGCAGGCCGCCTAGGCTCGCCAAGACGCCTAAGGGCGTCCTGGGGGCGTCCTCGGGGTGGACCCCGACCGGCGGGTCCCCACGGGGTTGCAAACCCGCGTCTTCTCGCCGATAGGAGGTCTATGGGCGATGTGCGCCAAGTGGCCCTTGCCACGCGTCGCTCGCTGGGCGTGGGGCGCTCCGCCGAGCCCGACCCCCGCCGGGCCGGCAGCGCGGCGACCGAGGCAGCGCTCGAGCAGGGCAGCGCCAAGCTGCTCGTCGTCTTCTGCTCGGACGCCTACGACCTCGAGGCGCTGCTGGGCGCGATACGTGAGACCGCGGGCCCGGTTCCCCTGGTCGGCTGCTCGACCGCGGGCGAGATTGCCCTGGGCGGCCCGGGCGACGCGGGAGTGGTGGTGCTGGCGCTCGGCGGCGAGGGCTTCTCCGTCGCCACCGCGGCCGCCCCCCGAGCGTCCGAGCGCCTGCGTGCCAGCGGCGCCGAGGCCGCCTCCTGCATTGCGGAGGTGGACGGGGAGGTGGACCGCTCGTTCGTCGCCGAGCTCGACCAGGAGCACATGGACTCGGCGATCGTGCAGGCCGTGCTGTCGATGGCCGACGCGCTCGGCGTGGGCGTCGTGGCGGAGGGGGTGGAGACGGCTGCGCAGGCCGCCCGGCTGCGCGAGCTGGGATGCGACCTCGCTCAGGGCTACTACTTCGGCCGCCCGCTCTCCGCCGAGCAGGCGGACGCCTGGCTGGGCGATCCCTTGCACCGCCCGTCCGGCCCGGGTACCCTTGTGGGGAGCGACCGCTTGGTCGCCGCGAGACCCGAATGAGCTAATCGAGCCTGAGAGTGGAAATGCCCGACCGAAACGAGCAGCAGCCCTTGAACGCAGGCGGAGACCGACGGACGAGCGCGGCTCGGCCGGCGGCGGGGGCTTACGAAGCGATCACCTAGGGGCATCTCCAGCCAGCACCGCTGGCGCGCGCCGCTCATGGGCGCGCCCTCCCGCTCGAGAGCACATATGTGGCGTCTCGCGGTGCTCCGGCGCCGCTCGATGACTGCTCACGAGACCAGCGCGCGGCGCTGGAGGAGAGAGACCGGAAATGGAAATCGTGCTGGCGGCTCTGATGGCGGCGGCCCTCGCCGCCGCTGCGGCCACGGTCGCCGTGATGCTCGTCACGGGCCGCACGCGCGCTCCGGAAGGCTCACCACGCGCCGACGAGCCGGCGAGGCAGAGCGGTGAGGACCCGGCCGGCGAGGAGACCGGCGCGGCCGCGGCTGAGAACGAGCTCAGGGAGCGGCGCGCCGAGGTCGGCCGAATCGAGGAACGGCTGCTCGGGCGTGAGGAGTCGCTGCGGGCGCGGGCCGCCGAGCTCGAGCGCCGCGAGCGCTCGCTCGAGGATCGCGGCCGCCACCTCGATCGCGCCGGCGAGGAGCTCGGACAGAGCAAGCGCCAGCAGATGCGCGAGCTTGAGCGGGTCGCCGGCCTCACGAGCGCGCAGGCGCGCCAGTTGCTGCTGGCCGAGCTCGAGGAGCAGCTGACCCACGAGCGCGCGCAGCTGATCAGGCGTGTCGAGGACGAGGCACGCCGGGACGCCGAACGGCGAGCGCGCAGCATCCTCTCGACCGCGATGCAGCGGCTGGCCGGCAACCACGCGGCCGAGACGACCGTCTCGCACGTGACGCTCGAGTCCGACGAGCTCAAGGGGCGCATCATCGGGCGCGAGGGCCGCAACATCCGCGCACTCGAGTCGCTGACGGGGGTCGACTTCATCATCGACGACACCCCCTCCACGGTCGTGCTGTCGGCCTTCGACGGAGTCCGGCGGGAGATCGCGCGTGTCACGCTCGAGGCGCTGCTGGCCGACGGCCGGATCCATCCGGCGCGCATCGAGGAGACCTACGAGCAGGCGCGCGCGCAGCTCGACGAGCGCATCGAGCGCGAGGGCGAGCAGGCCGCGCTCGACGCCAAGGTGGGCACCGTGCATCCAGAGATCGCCAAGCTGCTCGGACGCCTGCGCTACCGCACGAGCTACGGACAGAACGTGCTCGCCCACTCGATCCAGTGCGCGGACCTCGCGGCGATCATCGCGCACGAGCTCGGGATCGGCACGAAGGTCGCCCGGCGAGCCGCGCTGTTGCACGACATCGGAAAGGCCGTCACCGGCGAGATCGAGGGCCCGCATGCCCTCGTCGGCGGCGAGCTGACGCGGCGCTACGAGGAGAGCGAGGCAACCGCGCACGCCGTCGAGGCCCATCACAACGAGGTCGAGCCGAAGACGGTCGAGTCGATCGTCGTGCAGGTGGCCGACGCCCTCTCGGGCGCCCGCCCGGGCGCTCGCGGCGACGCGCTCGAGCAGTACGTGCGGCGCCTGCGCGAGCTCGAGGAGATCGCCACCCGCCACGTCGGGGTGGAGAAGGTCTACGCCATGCACGCCGGGCGCGAGGTCAGGGTGATCGTCCGCCCCGAGGACATCGACGACGACTCGGCAACGCTCCTCTCTCACGAGATCGCACGCGAGGTCGAGCGCGAGGTCGAGTACCCGGGGCAGGTCAAGGTCACGGTGATCCGCGAGAGCCGCGCGACCGACTACGCGACGTAGTGGATCCCAGAAGGGCGTTATCTTGGCGGCCGTGAAGCGCTACCACCTGACCACCTTCGGCTGCCAGATGAACGAGCACGACTCGGAGCGGATGAAGGGGATGCTCCAATCGCTCGGCTACGACGAGGCGAGCGAGCGCTCCGGGGCGGATCTGATCCTCTTTAACACCTGCTCGATCCGCGAGTCGGCCGACAACCGCTTCGTCGGGCATCTGGGCGAGGCCAAGCGCTTGAAGCGCGAGAATCCCGAGCGCGTCATCGGCGTCGGGGGCTGCTGGTCGCAGTCGATGAAGGAGCGGGTCTTCGAGCAGTTCCCCTTCGTCGACGTCGCATTCGGCCCCGGCCAGATCCACAAGCTCGCCGAGTTTCTGGCGAGCGACTCGCTGAGCGCCCAGGGCTACTTCGACTTCGAGGGCTTCTCGGGCCATCTGCCGGACCGCCGCGCGCGCGAGTTCCACGCGTGGCTGCAGATATCGGTTGGCTGCAACTGCGCGTGCGCCTACTGCATCGTGCCCTCGACGCGCGGCCGCGAGCGCAGCCGCACACCCGTCGATCTGATCGCCGAGGCGGAGCGGCTCGCCCGCGACGGCGTCCGCGAGCTGACGCTGCTCGGCCAGAACGTGAACTCCTACGGGCGCGACCTGCGCGGGGCCGAGCGGGCGAGCTTCGCGGACCTGCTTGGCGGCATCGATGCCATTCCGGGAATCGAGCGCATCCGCTACACGAGCCCCCATCCGAAGGACATGCGTGCCGATGTCCTGCGCGCCCACGCCGAGCTCCCAAGTGTCTGCGAGCACATCCACCTGCCGCTGCAGTCGGGCTCGAGCCGCATTCTCAAGGCGATGCGCCGCACCTACGATCGCGGCCGCTACCTCGACCGCGTCGCGATGATCCGCGAGCTGGTCCCCGACTGCGCGATCACGACCGACGTCATCGTCGGCTTCCCGGGCGAGACCGAGGCGGACTTCGAGCAGACGCTCGAGGTCGTGGAGGAGGTGCGCTATGACTCGGCGTTCACGTTCATCTTCTCGCCGCGCCGCGGCACGGAGGCGGCCGGCTACGCGGACCAGCTCCCGCACGCCGTCAAGCGCGCCCGCATGGAGCGGCTCGTCGAGGCCGTCCAGCGGATTGCCCGCGAGCGCTCGCAGCGCTTCGTCGGGCGCACGATGGAGGTGCTCGTCGAGGGGCCCTCGCGCACCGATCCGACACGGCTGCGCGGCCGCACGCGCCACAACAAGGCCGTCAACTTCGCGGCCGGGCAGCCCGGGCCCGAGCCGGGAGCGCTCGTGCCCGTCCGCATCGACTCTGCGACGAGCACGACGCTCGCCGGCGAGCTCGACTCTGCGCCCGTGCTCGCCTGAGCGACGCCCGAGCGAGGCCGGAGCTAGAGCGGAGCGGATGATCGCCCCCGTTGCCGGGCAGAGGACCGTGATCGCGCTCTTCGGGCCGACGGCGGTCGGCAAGACCGCGGTGGCGCTCGAGCTGGCCGACCTCATGCGCGCGCGCGGCGAGGATCCGGTCGCGATCTCCGCCGACGCCCTGCAGGTCTACCGCGGCCTCGAGGTCCTGACCGGCGCCGCGAGCGCCGCGGAGCGCTCGCGGCTCGAGCATCGCCTGCTCTCGTTCGTCCCGGTCACGGAGTCGTTCTCCGTGGGGCGCTTCATGCCGCTTGCGCACGCCGAGATCGACGGAGCGCTCGAGAACGCACGCCGGCCGATTGTCGTCGGAGGGACGGGGCTCTACCTGCGAGCCGCGCTCGCCGATCTCGAGCTCGCCCCGCCGCCTCCGCCCGCGCTGCGCCGCCGCCTCGACGATCAGGCGCAGGAGCATGGCTCGGCAGCGCTGCACGCGCAGCTCACCCGCCGGGCGCCGTGGGCAGCGGCACGCATCGAGCCGGGTGACCGCACGCGGGTCGTGCGGGCACTCGAGCTGGTCGAGCTCGGAGCGCTCGAGCCGCG